>JAPLHH010000013.1 GCA_026389735.1 Chloroflexota bacterium
AGGGCACCGCTGCCGCAGCACAGTGGAGAAATAAATGTAGTCGGGCTGCAAGATACTGTGGATATTTTGCGTGATGAGTGGGGTGTTCCGCACATTTATGCTAAGAATATGCATGACCTGTACTTCGCTCAGGGATACACACAGGCTCAAGACCGCTGGTGGCAGATGGAGTTCTGGCGGCACACTGGTAGTGGTAGAATCGAGGAGCTGGTGGGCAAGAAAGATGCTCTGTTGGGCACAGATATCTTTCTCCGTACCCTTGGCTGGCGGCGTGTAGCAGAGCAGGAGTTGGAGCGCAGTGACGGTGAGGCTCTAGCTTATTTGCAAGCTTTTACGGATGGTGTCAATGCTTATATTATAAACCGCGACCCCAGCAAGCTGGCTCTGGCGTATAGTGTGCTCGGATTGACAGGTATTGATATAAAAATCAAGCCATGGACGCCTGTTGACACGCTGGTATGGGGCAAAATGATGGCCTGGGATTTAGGCCCCAGTAATAACAGTGAGGCGGACCGTGCCACGCTTTACGAACTTCTAGGACAGGAGATGACTGACCAATTGTTGACGCCTCCCTGGCCTTTCGGCAAAAGGCCCACTATCGTCCAACCAGAGGATTTGCCTATCGCTAGCTCAACAGAAAGTGCCCAAGTTGGGGGCATAGATAAATATATTGATACGGGTATGCCGATTAGTAATAATCCGTTGCCTTCAATGAATTTGGTATTCGAACAAGGCCAAGGCATAGGCAGCAACAACTGGGTAGTTAGCGGTAAAATGACGAAAAGCGGTATGCCGCTCCTAGCCAATGACCCGCACCTGGGTATTCAGATGCCATCTATCTGGTACGAAATTGGCCTACATTATCGACCTGTCAGTGGGGAGCCTCCTTCGGATGTAGCTGGTTATGCCTTTGCAGCATCGCCAGGAGTCATAATCGGGCATAACAACTTTATCGCCTGGGGGATGACCAACGTAAATCCTGACGTGTTCGATTTATATCGCATCCGCGTCAATCCCAACAATCCGCTCCAATATGAGTGGAACGGTAAATGGCGTGACATGACAATACGCGAGGAAACCATCTATTTTGGGGATGGCGCAGAACCAATCACTATTAAAGTTCGTGAAACACACCTCGGACCTATCATTAACGATAACAAAGTAGATAAAGAAACTGGCAAAATCCTTGGTTTTAATAATGAAGACCCGCTAGCATTTCGCTGGACGGCTCTGGAACCGGGCACTGTGTTTCAAGCAATTTTAACCTTAAATGGAGCGACGAACTGGGAAGAGTTCTGCAATGCTTTGAGCTATTGGGATGTCCCTTCGCAGAACTTCATTTATGCCGATGTAAAGGGCAACATAGGCTATCAGACGCCGGGACGTATTCCTATCCGTGCCAAGAATGATAGCGGGCTGGTACCGGCTCCAGGCTGGACTGATGAGTTCGAGTGGAAGGGCTTTATTCCTTATGATGAACTGCCCCGTGTTTTTAATCCGGAGCGTGGCTACATTGCTACATCAAACCAGGCTGTGGTTCCGATGGAATACTATGACCAGCTAGCGAAAAAGTTAGGTGAGGGGCTAAATTACATCATCAGCCGTGAATGGGATTACGGGTATAGAGCCCAACGGGTTGTCGAGTTGCTTGAGGAGAAGGCGCCGCATACTATTTCCAGCTTCCAAGCTATTCAGGGTGATAATAAGCTAATCAGTGCTGAGGAGTTGATGCCATATCTGGCTAGCTTAAAGTTTGATAATGCTGAGCTGACTGAAGCTTGCGATTGGCTGCTTAAATGGGATTGCCAGTGTGGTATGGACAGTCCGCAAGCTGCGCTGTATGCTGAATTCTGGGCGAGATTGGTCAACGACCTGTTCGGTGACCAACTGACCGAAGACATAGTAGTTTGGGGTGGAGACAGGGAGATGCAGGCTATATTTCTGTTGATGGATAAGCCGAATAATGCCTGGTGGGATGATATCACGACCAAAGATGTGGTTGAAACCCGTGACGATATACTTGTTCGCTCTTTTAGCGAAGCTTACACTAACACTGTAGCAGCGCTGGGTAAAAACCACAACAATTGGAGATGGGGCGGCCTGCATAAGGCGACCTTTGTCAGTAACCCGTTGGGACAGAGCGGCATCAGTCTGATTGAGAATATAGTCAACCGCGGCCCATTTGCCACCAGTGGCAGCACAGGCACTGTGAACCAAACCGTCTGGTTCACCAACTCTGGAGATTTTTCGGTAAAATGGGTGCCCTCTATGCGCATGATTGTTGACCTAGGCGACTTCTCAAATAGTGTTGCCATCCATACTACCGGCCAGAGCGGTCATCCCTATAGCAAACACTACGATGATATGATTGAGCTTTGGCGCAATATAAAATATCACCCCATGCTCTGGACCCGGGAGCAGGTGGAGGCAGCTGCTGTTGACAAGCTTATCTTGGAGCCCAGCAAGTAACAGGGCAGCGGGTAGATAATCTGAAGCAGCAGGTCAATGCGGCAAGCGTATACATCGCGGAGCAGTGGCACGGCTCGAAGATTGCCCAAAATTGTGTGCTCGCAGGCCAACAAATTGTGTTTCTCTGGGATAACGGGCGCTCTGTTAAGATGGCTGTTTGTTTGCCTCGAATAGTCTAAAATTCCTACTATTCCTCCAAAATAAGCTAAAGATACGTTGACATCACGATTATCACATGTTAGGATAAAAGAGCATAGTAGTACGAGGTATGATATATATGGGGGTCGCTATCGTAACCTCGAGCATTTCCTGTTTGCCAGCCGAACAGGTGCAGAAATATGGGATAAAAGTTGTACCTATGCCCTTCATGCTCAACGGGCACAGTTATCTGGATGGTGTTGATATTTCAACGACTGAGGTCTATGAGCAGCTTGCTTATGAACGGCCATTCCGGACGAGTGCTCCTTCCCCTGGTGATTATCTTAAGGTGTATAGGGAAGCCTTGAGGAAATACGATGCCATCCTCTGCCTTACTGTACCGTCAAAGATCAGTATGATGTATGACTCAGCTTGCTCTGCAGCAGAGCAAATGCCGAAGGATGCGATTGTTCATGTTCTTGATACCGGTATGGCGGCCGGTGGCCAGGCCTTGATTGACATAGCTGCGGCAGAAGCTGCGGCTGCAGGAGCCACGCTGGAGGAAATAAAACAGCTGATAGCAAATCTTAAAGGCAAAGTTCGCCTTTATGGATTGATAGTAGCCCCAAGATATCTGGCACGCACCGGTCGTGTCCCTGCTCCCTTACCCTCAGCGGCTTCAGCACTCAGTATAAAGCCGGTTTTTACCATAGCACAGGGGCGAATGAAGCTGGTAAGCCTGGTTCGTACTGAAAAGGCAGGGGTTGACCGCATGCTCTCGATGATGCATGCCGATGTGGGACAGAAACCAGTTCGTGTAATCATTCAGCACGCAAATGCACCACGGCAAGCTGAAGACCTGCGTCAGCGTGTACAGGCCGATTTTAATTGCATCGAACTGCGTGTTACTGAGTTCAGCCCTATTATCGGTTTTGCTACAGGCCCTGGATGTCTGGCTCTAGCATTCCGTGCTGAGGATTAACGTTGTATTTTGGTGCCAATTAACCTCGGTCGCTGTGAGCGGATAGATTCTTCGGTCGCTCTGCTCCCTCAGAATGACAGTTTATCATTCGCAAACAATCTCCGTACTCGGTGTTGTCCGTGTATCCCCAAGCTGATAGAATGACTGGAAGTTAGTCATCCGGTGGAACTCAGTGGTTGTTATCAAGACACAGAACTTAACCAAGAACTTTGGTGACCTGGTGGCAGTGGACGATGTGAGTTTGGAGATAGAGTAAGGGGAATGCTT
>JAPLHH010000162.1 GCA_026389735.1 Chloroflexota bacterium
GCTCCCGGGTGCTGCCCAGATAAGGTAGTTTTCTCGCTTTCGGCTCGGGCGGTCAAATCCAGCCGCAATCATGTGCCGGACGTCTTGCACTGTATTGCGCACGGTTTCTTCATACCTGGTATAGTCACCGACAACTCGATACCGAGATAGGACAACCCAATCCAGTGCGACGATTAATGACCGTGCCTCGCGTGCCACAGGGTCATCCACAGCCACGGTAAGATCCGGCGCCACTGGTTGCCTGGACTCTACTACCTGACCACCAGTGACCGGGTCGCCAAGGAACTCGGCAATTGCGCGCAGCACTGAATCGGAGTCACCGAGCCAGGGAAGGTGGTCTCTTCCCTCTAAGGGGACGAAGCGGGCATTTGGGATCAAAGATGCCAGCTCTCTACCCAAACGGAAAGGGATGGCCCGCTCTCGCTGGCGATGGAGCACTAGTGTTGGAACCCGGAGACTGGGAAGGAGGTGCACTACATCAGCTTTATATACGAGTTCTAGTATTTTGGCAGCTATCTCCGGGGTGGTACACTCACGCTGGAACCTTGCCAACAATTCACTGGCAGCGGCATCGGCACCAGGTACAAAAATGTCAGCGAGCGCCTTTGAACCGATTCCCCAGTGAGCGCGGACTAGGGAAATTAAAGAGGCTTTGACCTCCTCTGTGGTGATTGCTTCACCACGGGCATAAGTACCATAGAGGATTAGGTGGCTGACACGCCGGGGATGCTTGGCGGCATAGGCTACAGTAATAGGACCACCCCAAGAATAGCCCACTAGTGCCAAGCGTTTCAGTTTGAGATGGTCAATAACTGTTTCCAGGTCCCGAAGTTCCGAATCCAGTGAGAAGTCTGTCCGGTTCCGGTCGGAGAGACCCGTTCCGGGCCGGTCGTAGCACACCAAAGTGTGATGATGCGCTAATCTTTCCCCAAAACGGCGGTATACCGGTTCTTGCCAACCCAACTTTTGATGACTGATCCACGGTGGTGGCACAACCAAAGCAGGTCCCTGACCCACAGTAGCATAAGCGAGACGCAAACCATCCGTGGTGATGCAAAACCGAATCTGCTGCTCCAAAACCGAAACCTCCGCCCCGGGTTTCGCGAACCTACTAGTGAAGCTATCTTAAGTCCCTGCAATCTAGTTGTCAAGCCTGGTATACGTGTGAGTTCCATCGAACCAACTTAGGCCTGTGGCTTGAGGCATTGAACAATTTGAGTTTTTGGTACTGCTAAATAAGTGATTTATTATCCGTCAGCCGCCTCCGGGATTTGGCTGCGCAAGCGTTTGGTCTGGGCGCGGCGGCGTTTAGCCTCTAACCGACGCATTTTTGAACCGAGCGTCGGCCTTGTCTTTCGACGGATTCGGCGCTTTTGTGCCGCCTTGCGGATCAATCCTACAAGTCGTTCCATTGCATCCTGACGATTTGCTCCCTGAGTACGGAACCGCCGGGCATCGATGACAAGTACACCTTCTTTAGTAATCCGTCTGCGGGTTAACGAAAGTAGCCTTTCGCGAACTTCATCGGGCAACGAGGGGGAATTAGCCACATTAAAGCGAAGCTGGACGGCAGTGGCGACTTTATTGACATTCTGGCCACCCGGCCCCGAAGCCCGCATGAACTCTTGTTGGATCTCATTCTCGTCAATCGCGATGGTTGGGGTTACTTGAATCATACCTTGAGCTTATATTAAATAACTGGTTTATGCAATATCCTGCCTAGGGCTGGCGGTGAGATGTCAAGATACTTTCCTAGATCGAGCGTGGCTTAACGAAGGGTAACAAAAGTCAGAAATGTGCAACGTTGGTTCGGCCCATCACCTAGAGCGCTATGGTGTGCAAGTCTAATTATTGAGGGTTGGTACCCACAAAAGATGGGAGCCATCCTTCCCAGAGGGTGACTACAAAGTGAAGTATTTGTTGTCATGAAGGAACAACCCCCTTATCTCCGACAAGTTATTTGGTGAATCGACAGCCCAAATGTAGCCATCACCGTTTATGAGGTCATCGATAACATCTCGCTCTCTTGCAAGCCGGGGTACTGCTTCCCTCACAAAGCTAGCTATGCAGTCCAATGTCTGGCAAGTATCACCAGCACCCATGATTATCCCAGCACCTTTTGGGCGTGGACGTGGGCCATGGGGTAATGATTCAGGATATCGCATGATTTCAGAGTAGTTGATCCAAGTCGCTTCCGCTTCAGTCCGAGGCGGCTTTAATGGAAGGAAGTGTCTACTGAGAATGTCATCTTTAAAGAAATCCTCATGTTTCATACATTCTCTGTATATTACATCTAAGTAATGAGTCTTGGGATAACTATTAGTTTTGTAAATAAGGAAAGCTTTTAGGTAGAGCTCCATTGCATGAGCTCCAAGCAATGCAAACTCCTGAGGGAAGCCTTTGCAGTACAAGAACCTTGCCGCGACATATATTTGGTCAGCTCTTTGAACCCACGTATACGCGCTTGCTTTTGCCTTTTCCCATTTCATATTAGATTTACAAGGATTGGAGCTTTCCTCCATGGCTACATTCTACATGGGCAGTCATTTAGACACAAGGTATAGAGAAAGTAGCTATGTGTTGCACGAAACGTCATTTTGTTACTATCAGAGGGAAGTCATGGTAGCAAATTGCATACCACAGGTACCGGCTCCGTCGTATGACTATCAGTACCAGTATCAGCAATGGGTACCGTCAATAGCATATGTGGATCAAGCCCAGCAGAGATACGCGCCTGGCAATGAGGTAAATACAACGCAAATGAGCGCCGAGATTTCAAAATTGCTGGGAGATTTATTCGACAAGCGCCTTAAACACAACAAGACGTAGCGCGGACAGGCAAAGGTAATTAGTAGAGCGAAACCAGGGACAGGCTCGAAGTTATCGAGGCTGTCCTTATTTTATGCCTGCCACCTCATCTAAAAGTACTTAACCGGCTATAGGCTACAGAGTAGAACCAGTGTTTGTCTCATCTATAGCTTCTTCTGTCTCTGAGGTGGATTGTATCGGTATGGCTGGAACCTCGGTAATTGCAGGGGGCTCTGTTATAGTTGGTGCCGGTGGGACGACTGGCATGGTATCTGTAACTGCCGCTGAAGTTGATTCCGGCAGCGCTGGTTCAGTCGCGATTTCCGGCGATGGTGTTGCTGCGGCAACAGAATCAGGGGTAGGCTCATTTGTAGCTTCTACCGTCTGTAAGGTCGATGGTGCCGGCTCGGTTGTAAACTCAGTAATTATAGGAGGCTCTATTGCGGCCAGCATGGGATACGTGGCCAATGCAGTCTCTGGAGCCGGTGCCGGTTCGGCAGAATCTGTCACTGCCGGCGAAGTTGGTGTTGGTAGTACTGGTTCAGTAGTGGTTTCGGGTGAGGCTGTTGCTGGAGGGTCCGCTGTTGTTATGGCACTCGCCGCCATGGGCTCAGTTGTCACAGTGTCGGCTGTTGCTTCTGCTGCTATCGGGTGGGGGAAGTCTATTAAATGGGGTGGACCAGGGCATGGTGAAGGGTGTGGATTGGAGCAAGGGGGTACATGCGGATGATTTCCCCAGGGACTAAGATGAGCACAATAAAGATACGGAAAAAGATAATAATAAGCGTAAGGCCATGAACTTGGTGAATAACAGAGCGGAGTACAGGGAGATGGATACTGGCAGGACAATTGACATGAGCAGGGATAGGGATAATAGTTTGAAGATAAAAAAACATAACCAGATTGAGTCGCCACATTGTTGTTGACACAAGTTTGCGCCATTTTATCACAAGTGCTGCACTTCGATGTTGCCTGTGCCAGTTGGTTTTGAAGCTGCTGGTTTTGGTTCTGCACGCTTTTAAGAGCATCCTGAGTGGCTAACAGGTTATTTTGTGTCGATGCCAGCGATGCGCTCAGCGCCTGTACTTGAGATTGGAGGTCCTGCAGGTCTTTCTGGCTGGCGGCAGGGGTACAGGCAGCACCGAGGAATGTGAGTAAAAGTAGCAGAGAAGCTAGCCCGAATACCTTTTTCAACATTGCCCACCTCCGCAGGGAAGGATACTTCCTCTTACAACATGGTTGTTCAGGAAATAACCAAACAGGTTAACAACACCCATGTTTAAGTGGACTAATTGAACTATAAATCAGGCAATGTGCTTTGTCAAATAGCAACAAATAGCGAGAGGTTATCATTTAATGATTGGGCGCAAATTTTACAATTCATTCCCTTAATTCCTGGCAGGCATCAAATGTGCAGCTGGCAACAGCGGCAAAGCAGCCATTGGTTTGGGCGGCAGTTGGCTTGAGCCCCTCAGGTGCACCCGGCGCCACCATAACGTCACAATGTTCAGTGTTGGTGTCCAATACTGGTATTTATTTAGCTCAAGAATTATACTGAGAACGTGCTTATTCTTAGAGGTAAAAACTCAAAGTCTTTTACTTAATGATATGAGATGGCTAACAAGAATCTTCTATCAAAATATCCACAATTCGTTGTCCTCTATTTGAATGGTCTGCTTAATCCTTGGTCTTGGGTGGAGAAAGCTGATGATATGCTTGAAGCATCAAGGGTATTAGAACCACAACTACGGCGATATTGGAGTGTTGTCCTGACCAACGCACAACAGGGGAAGTACGACAAAGGAGGGGAACACCCCGATGTTCCTCCACCTAATCTACATGGTTCCTATTTCATTCTTGTTTCATATGCACTTGAGAATCTATTTAAGGCTCTAATAATTCGAGAGCGGAGTGATGAGATTAGCAGCCAATTTCTTCAAACTGGGAGATTGCCCAGATTGATCAATGAACATAACCTCGTGAAGTTATCCGAAGAAGCAAAGATGAAGATGGATATTAAGGAAGAAGATATTCTAACTAGACTTTCTAGGCAATCAAAGTGGAAAAGCCGATATCCAGTACCTGTTGAACTGCATGACATACGAAACGTCATTCAATACTCCGACGGCAAGCCATACTTTACCGACTATTATGCGCCTGGGGACATTGACGGGCTCAATGCCATAGTGCAGAAAGTGAGAAGCCACTTTTCGGGTTATATGAACGGGCTGAGGTAGCTAGCGTAACAACACAATCAGCCAAATAGTTCATTTGACGAAAAGATAAACGACTTCAACAGATAGCGCCTATTCCGGGCTCAGTGGCGGCTCTCGCAAGTACTTCGAAATCTCGACTAGGGAAGCAATACGGGCAACGCGGTCATTGCTAATTGCGAGTCCCTCGGCTATTTTTGGCTGAGGTATTCCTGTTTCCAGCCCGAAGAGTATGAGATCGAGCGTCTGGTAATCACCGAGTATGTCTTCATCCTTAATTCCAGGAACGACGTCTGGGCTGGGAACCCTATCGATAATCCGACCAGGTACCGCCAGGTAATGTGCAAGTTGTCTAACTTGCGTCTTGTAAAGACCCTTCAAGGGCAGGATATCAGCGGCGTGATCGCAGCCATACCTGACGAAGAAGCCGCTAAGCCACTCGCTTTTGTTAGCTGTCCCAGCCACAAGCAGGTTCTCAAGCTCGGCCTCATAGTAAAGCGTTACTGCCCTCAACCTGTGCTTTATTTTGCCATAAGCTAACACGCGGCGCAGGATCGCGATGTTGGAGCCCTTGGTAAAACTGGGGAAGGAGTCCATTCCTAAGGCTTTGAGTGCCTTGTAAGAAGCACGGAAAATGTGCTGGCTGACTGTTCTTGGAAGATGATGGACGGGCACTTTGTCGTATATTCCGAATTGCTCATCAAGCCCTTTGGTAATATCTATCACTTTCACTCGGACGCCAAGCTCGGAAGCAACCAATAAAGCGTCCTCCTTAGCCTGCGGGTCAGTATCTTTCTCTGGCATAATCAGGCACAACACCTTATCTTTTCCCAGCGCCCTGGTCGCTAGATAAGCTACCACCGTGGAATCAATGCCGCCGCTGAGCCCCAAGGTGACACCAGTTCGCTGCAGGCGTTCAACGCTTTCTCGAATGAAGCCCTGTAATCGCGAAGCTACCAGCTCTGGGTCTATTCTGAGATTCTCAATG
>JAPLHH010000237.1 GCA_026389735.1 Chloroflexota bacterium
CGGCGTGGTCGGTCCCCGGTAACCACAGGGTGGGCTCCCCTTTCATCCTGTGCCACCTGACCATGATATCCTCCAGCGTCGCGGTCAGAGCATGTCCCAGGTGTAGTTCGCCGGTAACATTGGTAGGTGGCATGATGATGACGAAGGGTTTCTTTTTGGGGTCTATTTTTGGAGTAAAGTAGCCTTGCTTGAGCCAGAAATCATACCATTTCTTTTCTATCTTGCCTGGCTCATAGGCACTAGGTATTTCGGACATTTCTAATGACTTTCCCTATTAAGATTTGGGGGTTACGGAACAATCAACTGTCATTCTGAGCGGAGCGAAGAATCTCTCGGGAGAGCATTTATTTGGCTTTTTGTTGCCAGCTCTCTATTAGCTTCAATAATCAAGCATAGAGCTTCTTTAAGGTTTTCCCTCACCTTTCTCAAAGTTTTCCCCTGTGTGTTTACACCGGGAAGCTCTTCTACATAACCGATATACCAGCTGCCCCTCTTCTCAATAACGCTAGTGAACTCTCGCTGCATTTTTGTTCTCACTCTTTGTATATCCTTATTTTAGGCTATTCTAAGGCGATAACGTTTCATTGGTTCAATGACTTCAATTTCTACCTTGGTTCCCTTTCTGAGTTCAGGATGTGCTCTAAACCATTGCCCCAACTTGTCTTGGATCGCCATCTTTTTCCCCTTAATCACCCATCGGCACTTAGTTCTGATAGTTTTGCCGTCTGCCACCAAGTCAAACGCCTCCTTTACCGGAGGAAACATATCATTGTCCTTCGTTTCGATGTGGATATGGTGCCCATTCACCTCTTCCGGAGTCAGAACACGCACTGCTTTTTGTGTCGGTGGAATTAGCCTCACCACCCTATCCAAAACCTTATCTGCCACCTCTCGCTTGCTCATCAGGGGCAGGTTTTCTACCTTGCCTTTGCGGTCAATTATGGTCACTCGATTAGTGTCAGTGCCAAATCCACTGTCGCTAGCTGTAATATAATTGGCTACGATAAAGTCAAGTCTCTTTTGCTTTAGCTTCTCCCTGGCATTTTCCACCAGGTTGCTGCTTTCAGCGGCGAAGCCTACTTTAATGAAATTTCCCTTAACAGTGCCTAAAATGTCCGGGGTGCATTCCAGTTCTAAGGTTAACCCGGCCTTTCCTTTTTTAATCTTATCTTTAGCTGCCTTTATCGGGCGATAATCAGCTACGGCGGCGGCCATAATTAGAGCGTCAGCCCGGGGAGTCACATTTTCTACTGCTTGACGCATTTCTTGAGTCGTGCCGACTTGGATGACATCAATACCTACGGGCTCGGGTAACGAAGTAGGTGCTGTAACCAAAGTTACTTTAGCTCCCCGGTCACGGGCTGCCTCAGCCAGAGCATAGCCCATCTTCCCTGAGGAGCGGTTACTGATGTAGCGAACCGGATCGATAGGCTCTTGAGTACCTCCGGCGGTAACTACGATATGCCTGCCCGCCAGGTCTCCACCCCTACCCAACACCTGGCAGATGCTGCCTATAATATCCTTGATATCGGCGAGGCGCCCCAGACCTTCTTTGCCCGAGGCTAACCAGCCCGTGGCTGGACCGATAATCACAAAATCGCGAGCTTCAAGCTTAGCTAAATTATCCTGGGTGATTGGATTATTATACATATTGGTTTCCATAGCCGGGGCTATGATCACCGGCACCTTGGTAGCCAGCACCGTGCAGCATAGCATGTCATCAGCGATGCCAGCCGCCAGCTTGGCAATGATATTAGCGGTAGCAGGGGCAACAACTACTATAT
>JAPLHH010000200.1 GCA_026389735.1 Chloroflexota bacterium
GGCGTACAGAAATATCTTTCTTGGCCGGTCTTACAATAGCTTTCTCCAGCTCCTCGGTTAGTGGGTCACTTTTGGCTGCCAGTGCCTCCGTCTCAGCTTTCAAAGACGACTCGAGCTCCTGCATCCTCTGTTGATAAGTGGCCACCGTTTCTTGGGCTTGTTTTATGTCCTGGGTCTCTTTCATGATACGGCTGGCGCCGCGCACTGCCGTGGTGGCACGGCCCAGAGAGGAATAGCTAACTGCTTTCCTGCCTACAAAAGCACTGAGCAGTGTCGCCCCAACAGATACTGCGGTCTGCATTTTTTGCTGCTTGGCTTGCTCTGCCTCACGCTCAACAGCCTGCTGCGCTCGGCGAGCCTGCTCTTCCAGTGTAGCCATCTTCGCCGCATATTTCTGCCGAAGCTTTTCCGTTGCCTCATCTCGCTGCTCACGAGCACCTTGCTGTAACCTTATCCGAAAATCACGTTCCGACTCACCTAGATTCGAGAACTGCTTGAGAGCCGGACTTTTGAGCAGCTCCAGCTTCTGGTTCCTGTAAAGCCAGTCAGCGAAATCTCTATTCCACACACCGTAGCTTCTGGCATTGCCCGCTGCTGAAGGTAGCTGTAAATATTTTGCCGACTCGTTGGGTGATTTATCCAGATCGGATACATTAAAACTGGCTTCTGTTGAGCTATCCCAGTTCACCGCAATAGGGTCACCTGTTATCTGTGTGACGAAAGTTGGTTCCCGGCTCACATCCACCCCGGTCTTGACATCGGCAAAACGAACCTGTGCCATCCCAAGCAACATAGGATTATAGACCAGGGTTTGCCCCATCGGCTGGCTGCCGCGAATAGGGACAAAATACTGGGAAATATCCGGTGGCAGCAGTGGGCGCTCAGCCTTTTTCGCAGCCGTACTCACGGTTGCCGCCGAAGCCTGATAAGTTGCAGCACTGGGAGTAGCCGGAGTCGCCCCCGCAGCAACTGGAGCAGCCTGACCACTGGCAAATGCTGACCTTCGCGGATCCATAAGCAATTTTATTTGGTTGCGGGTCACAGGCCCTCTCAGATAAGACATAGCCCATCGGCTTTCGAAAATTTCCGGGGCATCCTCATGAACATTATTCATCAAAAAAATGCGGCTACCGAGTCCGGCTAGTGTCTCTTCCATACTCTGACGGTCAAACTTAGCACCGGCACTGGCAGCGACTCCTTCCAGACCTTCCAGAACCCTCATCTTGTCACGTTCTGTCTGTAAGCGTCCAATGAACCAGGTGCCCGTATTGGCTAAGCCCTTATAATCCAGGTCCACCGGGTTTTGTGTAGCCAGCAAAATACCAACCCCAAAGGCGCGCGCCTGCTTAAGCAAGGTAAGCAGAGGCATTTTTGAAGGAGGATTAGCCACCGGTGGGAAGTAGCCGAAAATCTCATCCATATAAACTATTGCCCGAAGGCTGGTGGTACCGGACTGCATACGTGTCCAACCCAATACCTGGTTGAGCAGTAATGATACAAAGAACATACGCTCAGCATCGTTGAGATGGGCTATAGAGAATATGGAGACCCTTGGCTTCCCATCAGGCGTATACAGTATTCCATTTATATCCAGCGATTCTCCTTCCAGCCAGGCACTGAAACCGGGCGCAGCCAGTAAATTGTTGAGCTCAAGGGCTAGCTCAAAGCGGTCTTTGGAAGGATAGAAAGACTCTATGTCCATAACCCCTACCTTAGCTACCGGCGGTGTTTGTATATGTTGGATGAGAGCCGCCAAATCCAAATCCCGTCCTTGTTTCCAGGCTGAATCCAATATGGTGGAGATTAAGATGTGCTCTCGGCTCCGGATGGGGTCAGCCTCTATGCCCATAAGCCCAAGCAAACTGGTGGCCGTAGAGCTTATTCTATCTCCTAAAAGCTCACTATCATCGATAATGGCAGCAGACGGAGCGGCGAATGACTTCAATATGGAAACTGGTATGCCGGCACTGCTTCCCGGCGTATATATCACGAAATCAGCCGCTTGGCGCAGGCGGCTGATTCGTTCTCCAGTC
>JAPLHH010000089.1 GCA_026389735.1 Chloroflexota bacterium
ACACCCGGATAATAATTGGGATAGTTTCGACAAATACGAGGCGGAGGAAGATACTGGCCATATCGCTCTCCCATGGGAAAGCGAAGAGGCTGCTGAACTCGAAGACGAATTGGCAAGTAAGGAAGAGAAAGAGGATAAGCCCCCGCTTGGCCTTGAACTAGAGCATGTTGAGCACGAAGTAATTGATGACCCAGTTCGTATGTATCTCCACGAGATTGGCAAAGTCTCACTGCTCACTGCGAACGATGAGAAGACGTTGGCTAGCAAAATTGAGGAGGCCAAATATCTGGAAAAGATTGAAGAGCTTTACTTTCAGCGCCACGGTGAATATCCGTCAACAGTTGATACAGTAATCTATTTGCTCCGTCATTTGCTTGCATCACAGCCCTTGATCCCCATTCTTACCAAACGACTTAAGCTCGCTACTACAGACAGCTTCATCAAGAAAATTCGCGATCCAAAGCTGCGGTCGGCCATTGATAGAACGATTAACCAAGAACTAGTGGAAGCTATTGCTAAGGGCACTGATAAAAGCGCTCCTGAAGTTGAACAAAATTTTGTAGACCTTTCTACAGACAGTCGACTCCTACCTGCAGAATTACTCATGCTCATAGGAGAAAAAACTACCTGGAGACAGTTAGAATCTCTGGTTGCCGACCCCGTCAATCCCGAATTCCTCTCTCAGCTTCACGCACATACTCAGCAATTTAAAGCCCATTTCACTAAAGTGAAAAAGGCAGCAAGGAAATCAGAAAGACACCTTACTGAAGCAAATCTACGCCTAGTGGTCAGCGTCGCCAAGAAATATGTAGGCCACGGGATGCCACTACTTGACCTTATCCAAGAAGGGAATATCGGGCTAGTTCGCGCTGTGGAGAAATTTGAATATAGAAAAGGGTATAAATTCAGCACTTATGCTACTTGGTGGATTAGGCAAGCTATTACCCGAGCTATAGCTGACCAAGCCCGCACCATTCGTATCCCGGTGCATATGGTAGAAACTATCAACAGACTGCTAAAAGTCAACCGCCGCTTATCTCAAGAATATGGGCGTGAACCAAGTTACGAGGAAATCGGCAAGGGTATGGAAATATCTTCAGACAGAGTAAGAGAAATCCTGAAGTTATCTCAGATGCCGATATCTTTAGAGATGCCCATAGGCGAAGAGGAAGACAGTCACCTCGGCGATTTCATTGAAGACCGAGCTACCTTGCCACCAGCCGATGTCGCCTCGCAAGAATTGCTTAAAGCACAATTAAACAAAATACTCTCTGAACTCACTGACAGAGAGAGAAGGGTCATACTACTCAGATTCGGTTTGGAGGACGGACGAGCCCGAACCTTAGAGGAGGTAGGCAAGGAGTTTAATGTAACCCGAGAGCGAATCCGCCAAATCGAGGCTAAAGCACTCCGCAAACTACGTCATCCCAGCCGAAGCCGAAAGCTTAAAGACTATCTGGAATGAGCCAGCATAACATCCTGGCTGCTAGGAGGAACTAGATGAGACTGATTAAAGGATTAATTATGGCCATTGGCGTAATCGGGGTTATGGTCATCGTTGCCCTGGTTATAGGTTATTACCTTTACTCGCTTTCGCCTCCAATCCAAGCGAAGGTAATACCGGTGATGGGAAGTCCCGAAGAAGTCCAAAGTTTTGACCAGAAGCTAGATGCGCTCGAAGGCCAAATCAAAGCCGCGGTTGACGCTGGGGAAAATAAACAAGTAAGTTTGGTAATCACCGAGAAGGAAATCAATTCCAAGTTGATTCAAATGCTGGCCGAGGGCGAACTGCCATTATTGAAACGCGTATTGATTAACTTCGGTGATGGCTATTTCTTAACCTATGCTGTGGTGGACACTCCCGGAATCGACGCTAAAACGGGCTCAATGGGACGAGTGGAGATTATAGAAGGTGAACCCAAAATAGTAATAGATGAGTTCAATTTGGGCAAATTACCCTTGCCCAAATCTGCAAACAAAAGAGTTGAACAACTGCTGAATATCATGGTAAGCCTGCAATTACCTGAGGTGTCTCTGGATATAACCGGTGTTGAAATCAAAAATCACCAGCTGACTGTTACTGGAACTACCAAAACTGCGAAGTAAAAATTTCCTCACCGCCCCAGCATACCCATCAAGTTTTTAGACAGTCTTCCTTGTGCCGCCATTTTAGCTAGTTTTTGCATCTGGTAGAATTGATTAAGCAATTGATTGATGTCCCTGGTTGTTGTTCCACTACCCTGCGCAATACGCCGCCTTCGGCTCCCATTAACAATAGCTGGGTTACGTCTCTCTTCTGGAGTCATGGATAGGATAATAGCCTCAATTTTTCGCATCTGGCTTTCCTCACCCCCTTGAGGAATACTGGAAGCAAGTTTCGAAAAACCAGGTAGCAATTCAACTAATTGAGTTAGCGATCCCATTTTCTTAAGCTGACGCAACTGCCACAAAAAGTCTTCGAGATTGAACTCCGCAGTGCGCATCTTTTTCTCTAGCTGTTTGGCACGCTGCTCATCAAAAGCCTTTTCTGCCCTCTCAATGAGAGTAAGCACATCCCCCATACCTAAAATCCGAGATGCCAAGCGATCCGGGTAAAAAGGCTCAAGAGCATTAACCTTTTCGCCAGTGCCGATGAACTTTACCGACACTCCAGTGACAAACTTGATTGAAAGAGCGGCGCCCCCACGAGCATCTCCATCCATTTTAGTCAAAATAAGCCCGGTCAACCCAACATTCTTGTTAAACTCCTCAGCCGTGTTCACCGCATCTTGGCCAGTCATAGCATCAATTACCAGTAACACCTCCGAAGGGCGAATTTCAGCTTTCAATTGAGCCAGTTCTTTCATCATTGCCTCATCAATATGAAGACGTCCTTGAGTATCAATAATCACCCAAGTAGCCGCCATCTCTTGGGCCCGCTTTAGAGATTGGCGGCAGATGGCTAACGGTGCCTCCTTAGCATCCTCACTCGAGACCGGTATGTCCAACTGTTTGCCCAGCATCACCAACTGGTCAATGGCAGCCGGTCGGCGAGTATCAGCAGCCACTAGCAAAGGACGTTGTCCAGTGCTTTTGAGATGCAGAGCCAGCTTAGCTGCTGTAGTAGTCTTTCCTGAGCCCTGCAAACCGACAAGCATGGCAATTGAAGGTGGCCGGCTAGCTGCTATAAGGTGATTACGCTCCTTACCTAAAATGTTTACGAGTTCTTCGCTGACAATTTTTATGATTTGCTGAGCCGGAGTAAGGCTTTCCAACACTTCGACAGCTAAAGCCCGCTCTTTTACGCTGGCCAGAAAACTCTTCACCACCCTAAAATTAACATCGGCTTCCAGCAGAGCTAGGCGTATCTGCCGCAAAGCCTCATCAATATCTTTTTCATTTAGCCTCCCTTTGTTGCCGAGGCTACTAAACACCTTGCTCAGTTTTTGGGTTAGAACTTCAAACACTAGACACCCGTAGCATTCTACCTATGCCTGTTCCTGCAGTCAATTGTGATAAAATAGGACCAGTGTCTGAAACTGCAAAGTTTACCGCAACATGATTTAAAAATGTTTGAAGCTTCACCATTCAGTCTGAATATGTTTCAGCTGTGTCCACAGCAATACAAGTTCTATTACGATCCCGAAATCAGAAAGGCCTACAGAAAACCACGGCCCTACTTCACAATGGGCGACCATGTCCATGCTACACTCAAAGATTTCCTCTCTGTAATCCCGGTTAGTGAGCGGAACCTGACAAAGCTTGAAAATTTGCTGCGAGAGAAATGGCGGCGTAATCGCAAGGGGTTCAATAACAGGGAAGATGAGAAAAGATGGGGTGAAAAGGCTCTCAACCAGCTACGTTGGTTTGCTCAGAATCAGGACATATCAGGTACCCCATTTATGGTAGAAGATTATCACAGTGTTGAACTTACCAGTAACATAATCTTAAAAGGCAAAATAGACCGGGTGGATAAGGAAGCCGACGACAGTCTGCACATCATCGATTATAAGACCGGCAAGATACCAGCTGAAATAAACCAAATTCAACTCCACATTTATGCCCTTATTCTTTCCAAGAAACAAGACTTGCCTCTCAGAAAAGCTTCCTATCTTTATCTGGAAGCCGGCGAATTTCGAACTATAGAGCTGGCCACTGCAGATTTAGCGCAAGCCACTTCCTATGTAATTGAACTGGTCGATAGGATATGCAATGAGAAAGAATATCCAGCCACCCCAAATATTTACTGCTGGAACTGTGATTTCCTCGAGATCTGTCCCAGGAAAGAGGACGCAGCCAAATTCGCCGCCAATGAAGACGAACTAGATTTCTAATGTTTACTAACATTTTGTTCTGTGCATTAAGAACAAACATAACTTTTTTAACTTTTAAATTTTAACTTCTTATTTTTGTAGAGCAAGGTACAGAGAAGTGATTCCGGACAAACTTTCACTCAAGAATTTCATGCGTTATCGAGACAATGTGCCACCATTGTCTTCCGATGGCATACATGTAGCCTGTCTTTGTGGTGATAACGGTAATGGTAAATCAGCAATTTTTGATGCCATAACCTGGGCATTGTGGGGAAAATCCCGGGCTAAGAACGATGATGACCTGATTCACTTAGGACAATCCGAAATGGAGATAGAGCTAGAGTTTATTTCTGGGGAGCAGCGATACCGTGTACTTCGGAAACATGCTAAGAAACCCAGCAAGGCACGTGCCGGACAGACTATCCTGGAACTTCAGATAGCTAGCAATGGAGTTTTTAGACCTATCTCCGCTAATTCGCCTCTGGAAACCCAACAAAAGGTAATTGGGCTCTTAAATCTGGATTGCGAGACATTCAAGAATAGCGCCTTCCTTCGCCAAGGACATGCTGACGAGTTCAGCATCAAGCGCCCTGGGAAGCGCAAAGAAATACTCGCTAACATTCTTGGCTTGTCTCACTACGATGAGCTTGAAAGAAGAGCCAAAGAGCTAGCTGGCGATAGAGGAACCGAAGCGGATAAACTTGAGAATACTATTAATGAAATCGGGCTTCAGCTTACAACTAAACCTAAGTATGAAGATGAGATTAGAAAGATACAGAACGAGATCAGCCAGCTTGAAGAAAGAAAAAAACTGAAGAGGCGACTATCTCCAGCTTGCACAGTCAGAAAGTGTCTTTAGAAGTTAAAAGGGAAGAATTGTCAAACACCGAGGTTCACCTCAGCGAAACTAAAAAGGAACTAGAACGCTGGCAGGCAAAAAACAAAGGTCTGCAAGCTAGAATAGCAGAATATGAACGGGTTCTGGCAGAAAGAGCAGCAATAGAAAGAGGTTACTCTGATTTCATGGAAATCAAGAGCCTTGATGACCAGTTTAACCAGAAGTTAACTCAGTTACTGGTTTTGAGGGAACGCATAGGCAACCTAGACAAAGCCATCAGGCAAGCTGCTGAAGCACTTACCATTGAGCACAAGCTAATCCAAGCTAAGCTTGCGGACAAGGAAGCCAAGTTTGCCAGAGCACACCAACTTGAAGAAGCACTGACGCAAGCGCGTAAGCGTTTGCTTGAGTTGACAGAACAGGAAGAAACAGTAGTCAAAAAGAGAAAACAAGCCCAACGGATTGCGTCTCGAATCAGTTATCTAGAATCCACTGGCGCACGGCTGGACGAAGAGATTGCAGATTTGAATGAGAAACTCAAGTTGCTATCCCGAGGGGATATCCGTTGCCCTTTGTGTGAGACCGAACTTGGAGTAGATGGAAGACAACTAATAGAGGTAAAGCTCACCTCTGAAGCCGAGGAAAAAATCAAAGCTCGGCGGAACAACGACAAGGAACTGAGCAAAAACAAGGCAGAACTTCAGGCTCTTGAAAACGAATTAACTGAAAGAGAACCAGCTCTGAACAAAGAGCGAACTGCCAGGCAGAGCCAGCTAAGCATTACCGAAAAAGAGCTTGCCGAAGCCAGACAAGCCGGTCACGAGCTGGCTCAAGAGAGGACCAGGCTAGAAGAACTTGAGCAACATCTAGCAAAGAGAGATTACGCTGTTTACGAGCAACAAGCAGTTGCGCAATTGGAAGATGAGGAAAGGAAGCTTGGATACAGTAAAGAAAGACACGAGCAAGTACGGCAGCAACTGGCAGGGCTTCAAAGGTATGAAAGTCTAAAGCAGGAACTGGATGAAGCCACTAAGACTATTGACAAGGAAAAGGCTGCCTTGGCTGAGGCTTAGGAAACCATCTCTAATCTAGGCACAATAATAGAAGCAGACTTGAAGAGGCGAGAAGATCTGAGAGCTGAACTCCTGGCGCTACCCGATATAGCTGATAAGCTGGCCAAAGCTGAGGAAGCTTACCAGACCTCGCTTAACAATGAGCGACAAGTACGTGACACCTTAGCTGCACTGCAAGAAAGGCTGCGGCACCTAGCTGAATTAGAAGTAACGAAGCAGGAAAAATCAAGGCTTTTACACAAAGCTTTAAACGAGGAGAACATTTACAAAGAACTAGCCGAGGCTTTCAGCAAAAAAAGGCATTCAGGCACTGCTTATTGAGCAAGCGCTTCCAGAAATTGAAATAGAAGCTAATCGACTGCTGGCTAAGATGACCGACAATCGAATATCACTTAGATTGGAGACCCAACGGGAGACTAAGAAGGGCGACACTATTGAGACCCTAGATATCAAAATCGCTGATGAACTGGGTACTCGTAACTATGAGATGTACGGCGGCGGAGAAGCCTTTCGTATAGACCTTGCCCTGCGTATAGCTCTTTCCCGGTTACTGATCAGGCGAGCTGGAGCCTCCCTACCCATACTGATTATCGACGAAGGCTTCGGTACGCAGGACAGCTCGGGAAGAGAAAGGCTCGTTGACGCTATAAGCTCCATCCAGGATGATTTCGAGAAGATAATTGTTATTACCCACCTTGAAGAGCTGAAGGATAAGTTTCCAGTGCTCATTAATGTCACCAAGACAGTCAACGGCTCAACAATCTCAATAAGCTGATGCTTACCCTTGATTTATCCTTCGTCAAGAAGGATAATATAGGGGCTGCCAAATTGGAATACGGCTGCCAGAAATCAAACCCGATACCGATTTAAGGCTTTCGTATGACCGTAACTAAAGTAAACAAAGGAGGACATAATGGCAAAGCTGCTCTGGA
>JAPLHH010000264.1 GCA_026389735.1 Chloroflexota bacterium
ATGGCCCTACCCCCTCCTAGGTTCAATGTATTGTGAATATTTGTTTCCAAATATCGTTGAAAGACTGTCTCAACTAACGTTTCTTTTCTGCATCGTGGATGTGCTTCGTTTGGGGTTTCTATGCTAGCTGGCCGGTGGAAAAAGGCACGAAGGGGAGAAATGTGCCTAAGAAGAAGCCTATTATCAGCAGCATTACGACGAACACTATTAGGGCAAGTATGGCTACAGCAAAGGCTCCTAACCAACCTGTTTTGAACACGACCTTGTACACTCCGATCCAAGCTATGAATGCCAGTATTAGACCCAAGACGTAGCCGGTAGGTCCCAGCAATCCTCCCAGCACGAAATCTGTGGCCACCAGTATTATGACGTAGACGATTGGGCCTAAGAGCGTGGCTAACATTGCTTTGCCGAAGGTGGCATTTTCTTTAGCAACGACTTTGCCGGCGATGTAGGCTGGTATTGAGACTATGATCCATACGATTATGAGTGCTACTATCACTTCTAACAGAGTCAGTAGGTCAATTCCGTTCGGAAATAAGGACGCCAATATGGGGAGCATGCACTGGTTTTTGGTGGGTGTCTTCTTATAACACTTTTGCCACAAAAGATTCGCTACGAGTTTGCGTTTGGTTTGGAAATTGGATCAAAAGCCGAATAGAATTGGCGGAGTGGAGCTGTCTCCCCCACAATTCCCCGTTTCTTCTTTTTGTGATACTGTAGCGCGCGCGGTACAATTTAGCTTATTGCACTATAATTCGCTTGGGGACGTCAACACTTTTTAGCTATTAAATTAAAAAGCTTAAGCTGAATACTCTAGAAGCGGCATTCTTCTTGACTTATTTTCTGAACAAGTTTTTCTTTTCGAGAATCTATGATCCAAAGGATTGCGAGAATGAGTTTGAATGAAGACTGAAGAGTTTAAGGCGTTAACCGCTTCCATCAAAGAAATGAGCAGAGACCATGTTGATATGGCTAGCTCAATTGGCACTGCAGCAAACAGCGCTGGTGCTACCAAGAAATTGTGGAAAAGTGGAAACAAATCCTTTCTGATAAAAGTTGGCTTAGCCCTGGTGGTATTTCCTGAACCCGTGGTCAGCGACATGTTAGGCACTGCTCTCTTGGCAGCTGGAGCCGTTCAGGAAGGCATCAAACGCCAATCAATATACCTTGATGACCTGCCAAAAGCGTTTAGAAGCGCAATGAAAGACCTAAAATCCACTAAAGAGTCAATCTAGCACTCTTAGCGCGCGCTTATCCCAAGCGCAAGAAGATACATCGCCACACATGAACTGCATTCTCTGTTAGAAAGCATCCACAAATCATAAGAGTCGAATAGCAAGATCTTGCAGTGACCTGCCTTGAAGATGAAATTCTCCATGTCCTTGATCTTGCTGATTCTATTTGCGTCTTCTGTTGTGATTGTAAAAGGGTCTTCTTCTGTCAAAGTAGACATTGTTACCACTGTGGGCGAGGTAATTGATGGAGATACTTTCCATACTGTTAATGATACAAAGATTAGACTTGCTGACATTGATGCTCCAGAGAGCTATGAGAGTGGTTATCAAGAATCCAAAGATTTCCTAGCATCTCTAGTCAATGGCAAATCAGTTTACATTGACATAGATGACATCAGCAGAACAGACCAGTATGGCAGGTACATCTGCTTGGTTCTGGTGAAGCACAATTCCAGCCACTTTCTGAATGTCAATAAAGCAATGGTAGACAATGGATATGCAGTAATATCAGACTACACGAACAACGAGTTCAATCCTTATACGTGGAGCACTTATTATTCAGAGAACGATGTGTCTGTGGTTCCAGAATTCTCAAAAACCGCATTGTTATTACTTGGTCTATTGACATTTTCGATGATCATAATCAAAAGGAAGAGACACTGAGTGCTCTGGGAAGAAGCAAAGAAAATTCTGGAAGCATGCTACACATATTCAACAGAAATGAACGGAACTAAGCTCTTCACGAGGCCAAAAAGGTTCTCGCCATGTGGATAATAAACGCTCGTTCTGAGATGATAAACTTAAAATAACTGATTGAACAGTTGTGTAAACGAATTCACCAATATTTAGAGGAAATTAGGAAAAATTGGAGGAGAAGAAATGAGCAAATCAGGAAAACCACACCTTAACCTGGTGTTCATGGGCCACGTAGACCACGGAAAATCAACGACCACAGGACACTTACTGTACCTAGCAGGAGCAG
>JAPLHH010000192.1 GCA_026389735.1 Chloroflexota bacterium
TGAATCCAGTGCTTCTTCTGAAGCAGATAAACGGCAGCTTGGAGCAACTATGGCGGCTATCTGACCACCCTCTCAGTTCGGTAACCGGAATTATGAGGCAACAAGGAGGCCTTCGGTAACAGTTATATTTGACGCAATGCGAGGGAGGGTAAGGAGGGCCCAAGGCCGTCGCCGGGGATGAGGGTGATGGTATGGGGGGCGTTCTTTTCGGTGTTATACACAAGGATGACCTGCCAACCTTTATTCGGGTAACCGGAGGAACGAAAGAATGGAGGCCATTGTCAATGAAAGTAAACTGAGCTAAACTATATCCATCCCCGCGCCGGCCCCCCGGCATTTTTTATAGGGCGGCCTATTTGATCGGACACATGGCGGGTTTGGACTGGACTAGGTCGCCGAATTCACCGGAATCCGCAGTATGACTAATGAGTGAAGTAAAACTCGGGTTTGCAGCAGTCAAAAACCATCCGAAAATGGCGTATCACGTCTCTACCTAGAACTGAAGGAAGTCGAAGTTTTCTGGATACCTCTTCATGGGTTTCAGCTTTCAATCCATGACCGCTATTTAGGTCTTTCAAAGCGTTAGGTGATAGACTTGCAATACGAAGCTCAATATCAAATCCTTCTATGGCGCCATCATCGTGTTGTAGTTCAATATGGGTAGGTTCTCTGAAATAGTCTGCGTAGCCACCTATCCCAGTCATTGATGTTGTATTGCCAAGCTCATTAAACCTCTGAATTCCAATTATGTCGATTGCATCCTTGAGGTGCAAAGATGTAGCATCAGAACCAGCATCTACAACCAAGTTTAAGGCGTGCGAGATTCCTAATCTGGGGATTCTGATTCGAGCTTGTATATATGGTCTCGGTGCGATAGGAGGGTCTGTTGGTCCACTTTTAGGTTGGAATAGGAAACCAGTAATCATGCAGACCCTATAAAATCATAAATTCTTCTGGGTCTGACATATAGTATGTAAAGGTATTCTTTTGCTTAATTTTCTTCGATCGGAGTAATAATTGGCAAGGGTCGTCCGCTGACGTGACTACGCCACGTGATGATATTACTATCCATTTATTCCTATATTTAGCCTTTAATTCTTGATAGTGATTTTGGATATAGTCAAGGTTTTGCTTCTGACGCAACAATTCCTTTCTCATCTGAAGCGAGTCGTCCCGATTACTCCCGATAGGATCAGAGATTGTTCTTGTTACCATTTTAATTCTCTAACACCTTGATTCTATCAGCTTGACTCAAAATTTTCTATCCAAGAGTCGTATTCTAGTATAACGGTACGTTAGTACTTAGTAGGTGCCTCTAGAATATAACCAAAGTCCTATACCCCAAAAGACTATTACAGAGCGGTTTATACAGCGAAATGGTAGATATGTCAAGTTTTATGGGGTATTGATAGGTTTTACCCAGATAATTATCGTCGCTTATATTCTATCAGCACACGGTCACAATCTCAACAGCTGTGAACTCTTTTTTACATAACTTATCCTCTCAGTTTTTGCTGTCCTTGGGACATGCAGACCTATATATTATTCTAAACCAGCCTTCACCAAATTGACCCACTACCAGAAAGGAGATGAAGGCTCATTCATCCCCGGCATTGAAATGCGGGGCTTGCTGAGCGTTTTCGGTAAGGATAGTAATGGTCTCTGTAGTATCACCAAAATGGACGCTCACAGCCTCTTTAATGTTCTCTAGGAGTTCGTCCAGAGTGCTGTCTTGAGTGAATATGTCTTCTCCCATCCCTCGGGCACACCAGACTTCGCCATCGGAATATATTTCTACCTTCACCAGCATATTGAAACTCCCCTAAACCTCAAGCAACATTATGTCAACCAGCATTTCCCATATCAACTCAAGACGAAAGTATGACCGGGCTCCACCCCCGTCTGCGCAGATGATAGGCCCCTGTTTTGCTCGTAGTCAAGCCCGTATCTGGGGTCAAGGCATATCGGACAATACCTCCTGTCAAGTGTAACCATTTTTAGGCCAGTCCTGGTAGGATTGCTCAGCTGTTTTATAGGCCAAAGCCTGGTGGGGTCGCACCTGCTCGTAGACCCGGTTCCAGGCAAGCAAAGCGGCTAGGTGC
>JAPLHH010000047.1 GCA_026389735.1 Chloroflexota bacterium
ATCATACATCACGCTATGTGTCGAGTCCTCCAAGAGCTGTTTGTTGGCATCACCGAAAACAGTATCGAAAGGGGCTCTTGCTTCAGGATCATCATATTTATATTGCTTGTATGGGGCTATGATACTTGCTACCGCAAAAGAAGCACGGCATACGAAAATAATTTCCAACCAAATATCATGGTTCTCATGAAGATCCGGGATGGTAATTCCAGTGAAATTCAGGCCAAACTTCGTGTCGATATCCCGAGCTTGCTGGAGAACTCGGTTGCTATCGGCTCGAGCCTCTGCTGTAGTCAGACCTGAGTCCTTTGGTAAGAGATTCTTTTTTTCGAAGCTTGTTCCTACCTTTTCCGACCAGTAGGCCTCCAATTCCTTGTGTAGACCCTCAGCATATCCTGCGAGTTTTCGTGCATCACAATGGCAAGGCATACACGAATCAGCAATAAAATGGCTTAACATGAAAAAGTACATAACCGCTGCTTCCTCTTGAGTCCGCACTTCCGAAGACATATATCGTGTGAAACGCACCTCTCCCGGAATCAACCGATCAACCTGCTGATTTCCCATCAGGAGCAGGTCTTTCATCATGGTGCTCATGGCCATAGCACGGTTTGGCAGGTGCTGTCCAGGCTTGGTTACATCACCTTTGTAGGGCGCAGCCCACCACTGATCATCTAGGTAATTGTCCTTTCTAAGGAACTGCTCTGTCTTGCGGTACGTACCAAGGCGATCCAGCAAGTCATCTTTGTTACAGATAAAGCGCGCTCTTTGTCCACCTTTGTATGGCTCTGTCTTAAGAATATGGTTATCTATCATACTACCGGCCCCGCCTCTTTTCGCATCTATGTCATCTGGAATCCAGGCACCAACTGACGCCTTTCTCGCATGTGGCTTGAGAAGTTTCACCAAGTTCTCGGTCTTATCCTCATCTTCCAGAAGCGCTGTCGCACGAATGGCAATCCAAGAATGTGTTCGCTGGTCCATTTGTCCCCTCCTTCCTCCTGTTTCTTAATGACAAACTTATTAGTCAAAAGCTATTATGTGTATAACCATTATATGCTTCTAAAAAACGGGTGTCGATTCATAAAAGGCGCTACTAAGTTCTCCTAATGACCTTCTCCACGTTGCCACAAAGCTAGCCTTTTGGCCTCAAGAATTCGTTATAGTATAAGTTTAGTTCTTATGCGAAGACTTGTCAACAGGCATAGCCGGAATTCTACAACTATAGCCACCTTATTTTCCCATGCGTATTTCAATATGCTGCCTTATATCATTTTCCCTACCGCGTTTCTAACACCATTCTTTAGGCAAAGTTACTGCAGCCCGGGAGCAACAATTATGAGGCAATTGTCGTATTGACCAGGTATGAACAAAGGAGTAGGATACATTATATGGCTCCAGCTAAGATGAGATTAAATAACACATTTTTACATAGCTAGGGGGAGACTATTGAGAAGCAAAAGGGGGGATTGAGATGGTTAGTGCAGAAATTTTAAAGGGATTTGATCTCTTTAAGGGGCTGGCTGAAGATAACCTGGCCAAACTCGCTGAACTTTGTCATCTGTATGCCATGCATGAAGGCGACCGTATTTTTGCGGAGGCTACCAAAGCCAGAGACGTACATCTGTGCCGCAGCGGCAAGGTTGATATCTTGATTTGGGTTGGGCAGCCGTGGAACAGGAACATCGCAGTTCACCGAGCTGGACTGGGAGAAGTGTTCGGGTGGTCTGCCCTGGTAGCACCTTACATC
>JAPLHH010000288.1 GCA_026389735.1 Chloroflexota bacterium
TGACAGCAAATCAAGCTTGTAGCCGTCTTTGAGGACCGGCTTATCTAGCTGACGGATATTATTAACATTCATAAGGATATTACTGTTATCCCAGACCGATTGTTTCTTGGTGACACCCCTGGACTTAAGTTTTTTCTGAAATACGGGCCCATAGGTAGCCTCAACGTAATCCCTGGCTTCGTCAATGCTGTTTACCTCCACTGTTGCAGACCGCACACCCAGAAAGATTCGCCACGGCCCGATGAAGTTGATATTTACTCTAGCCAAAATTGATCACCTTACATTACGAAACGATGGTGTTAGCCATTATAATCTGCTTTTGGACACCGCACAACAACCCGTTGACAAAAAAGCAGTTAATGATAAATTGTGCCATATTGACTACCGAACGAGCGGTCAGTCGAATTGCTAATATTTATTTTACCTCTTCCGCTAACAATGATGATAAAAACTACACTAGTGCACTGGCCGAATTCGGAATCCTCCCCAGAAATTACCCGGTACAGAATCAGAAATTAATCAGATTGTTTTTTGACATACGAAAGGTTAAAATGGGGCACCGAGATATCTGGTTATAATTTGAGAGCATAAAAGAACTCAGCATATATGAAAAGGTCGAGTTTCCGGATAGTTGTAGTATTGTTAAGACGAAGGTGGTTTTAATCTCATGAGTGTAATGGAAAGAGGACTTCGTCTTAACGACCGACCTGGTGAAGGAGGGTGTATGGATTAGTGAAGGAAAACTTGAAGAGGAGAATAACCAGTAAAATAAAGAAGGAGGATTAAAAAGTCGATGAAAAAATGGTATAACATCACAGCAATTTCAGTGGTCATGGTTATCGTGCTCGGCATGTTTGCCATGGCCTGCGCGCCGAAGGCAGCGCCACCACAACCCACGGGGCCTATAACCATAAATATCGGAGAACCAGTGGCTCTGAGCGGCTCAGCATCGCCGTGGGGTCAGATTCCTACGCCATTCCGCGAAGCCTGGTTCGAGGTGTTTAACAAGGAAGGCTGCTATAGCAGCCGTTACCAACCCGGCGAAAGTTATCTTTGTGACCAGGTCCGGCTCTCCGGATGCTTTGCCTGCCAGTTGGAATGGTGCATATGACGCAAAGACAATGCCTTATGTTGTTTTTGGCACTCCGTCTCAAGAAGAATTCACGTTTAATTGCTTCGCGCTTGTAGATGCATTCCCCAATTACAAGAAGCTAGGTCTTTTGGACTCAACCGTGGGTAAAGGTGGCCCAGGCTGGATTAAGGTGCACGATACGCTTGATAAAGCGGGAATCAGGTGGGCCGATGAGTGGTTCACGCCCGGCACCACAGACTTTGCTCCCATTATCACCAGATTTGCAGAAGAAGGTTGTGATATCGTCTTTGTCGCCGGGTGGATCGGTGAATATATGACGTTCCTCAAACAGCGGTGGGAGATGGGGTACAAGGACATGACTGTTGCCTGTTCCGGCCCATTCGTAAGCTTAGACATGTACAAAGCGGTTGTCGGCGCCGATGCTTTCGAGGGCGCCATTGGCGCGTACTATGATAACTCACAATTCAAGAAGACCAAGGTGGACCCCAAATACATCGCCCAGTGTCAGGAAGCCCTGAAGATTGCGGCGGAGAAGACGGGCAAACCGTATGCCTATACCGGTGAAATAGCCTGGCTGCCGTCTCACGTATTGATACTGGTTCAGGCGATGCAGAAGGCTGGCACTGTGGATGACACCGATGCCATAATGAAGGCTATCTGCAGTGGCACCTTTGACACCACGATAGGCAAATGGACAATGTCAGGGGCAGAGACATATGGTTCACCTGTAGTTTTCGGAACCCCTGCTTGCCTCTGCATCATCCAAGATGGCAAAGAAGTATATCTTTCCGAACATCCCATGGAACCACTGCCGTAACAACACAGAAACGAGATAAGGAGGATTGGTATGCCCCCTGCCGGAATATGGATTGACGG
>JAPLHH010000030.1 GCA_026389735.1 Chloroflexota bacterium
GTACTCGAGATGCTGCTCAGGCGCTCCACGAGAAAGTCAAACATTACCATTGTCCAAGCCAGCCAGGTCGTCATGGACGGCGAGGAGCCGATACAGTCAGTGCAGAACAAACCGGATTCGTCAGTAGTGGTCGGAGTCAGACTGGTAAAAGATGGCATTGCCGACGGCTTCGTCTCCGCTGGTAGCACGGGAGCAATGGTAGTCGCCTCATTTCTCAACCTAAAGGCGGTGGAAGGCGTCCAGCGGCTGGCAGTGTGCGGCGTAGTCTCCCTCAACCAACCTCAACCGACTCTAATTATTGATTGCGGGGTCAACGTCAACTGCCGCCCCATCTTTCTGGTTCAGTTCGCTCAACTGGCCAGCATCCTGGCTGAGCAGGTTCTTGACATAAGCTCACCTCGAGTTCGCTTACTGAACATAGGCGAAGAGGAAATCAAAGGCAATACCTTAGCCAGAGAAGCCTACCAGCTCTTAAAGAAAACTAATCTGAACTTCATCGGCAATATAGAAGGTTTTGACGTCATGCAGGGAAAAACTGATGTAATTGTTACTGATGGCTTCACCGGTAACGTATTGGTTAAGACTATAGAAGGATACTCGCAAGTTATCCAGAGTTTGCTGGAGCTGGGACAAGCCGCTAAAATCGACCGTTACCTCACGGGGGCTGCCCTGGCCCGGTATGTACAACTGACCTCAACTGTTAAAAATATGGACTACAGAGAAGTCGGTGGAGCCTGTCTCCTGGGGCTAGAAGGGAACATCGTCATAGCTCAATAGTCGAAGCTATCAAAAACGGCCGCTACGCATCCGAATAACACTTATTCCGTAATAAAATTACCCTAAACAGTACAAAAACAGGCAGATAAAAAGGGGGCAAAGCAATTCCTATAATTAAGTTGGAGCCGGGCGTAAGCCAGGTTATCAAAGCATTCCTGGCCGATAAAGGTATACAGCAGCCTATTCGCATTGAGCTTAATTTTGGCGGCTGTTGCGACGCATCAATGTGCCTACGCACGGATACTATCTTAGAGGCCGATTTGACCCTGGAATTGGACGGCCTTACATTCGTTATCAACCCCGAGACCTACCAGCTTTTGGGCGAAATAACCATCTCCTGTGTGGATGAGATGGGGAAAAAAGGATTTGTGCCCACATCAAGCAAACCTGTAGGCGACTGGGATGGCTTCGGTGTCAGCGACATCAAAATTTAATCACACATTCATTAGCGTATCATATTAAACTGTCAAAAAATAGGTAAGGAGGAGGGTTAAAATGGAGCAATATAAGCTGTTCATCGATGGTGAATTTGTAGATGCTGCCAGCGGAAAGACCTTCGAATCGATCGACCCCGGCACTGAGGCTCCTATAGCCACAGTAGCGCAAGCAGGAAAGGCTGATGCAGAGGCGGCTATAGCGTCCGCCCGTAAGGCTTTCGACAGTGGGGACTGGAGCGGGTTGTCTCCGGTGGCCCGTATGGCAAAAATTCAGGACTTCGCCGACCAGGTAGCACAGCAAGGGCTGCGCCTGGCTGCAACTGAATGCATGGATTCAGGCCAGATCATAGGACTGGCCAGTT
>JAPLHH010000025.1 GCA_026389735.1 Chloroflexota bacterium
CAAGCTTGGGGGCAATAACACCCCAGAGAAGCATGAAGAACAACGAACTTAGAAAGAAACCAGGAATAGCTGCCAGCATTATAAAATAGCCCATTTTAGTCCTCCTTTCCTTTAATTATATCTCTCAACTTCAAATCAGTAAATGTATCTACACCAAACGATCACCCTGCCCTCAGGATAACTTTATTCCTCCAATATGGCCTTGATGTCCTGAGAAGCACGCGAAATCACCTCACGTATACGTCGCATTTTGTCGGGGTCTGCATGCCGTGCCCGGTGGCCCATCAGTCTCGCCAACTCGCCGAAATCGCCCATCATCTCGACAAGCACACCGATATTTTCTGGGTTCCAATGATGCCTCATGTGGCTCCTGACTTCATCGGCCAAATCCTTCCGTTCAGACAGGAACTTACGACCTTCCTCGGTTATGGTATATATTTTCTTCCCATCCTGTTCTGCGGAGCTAGCGTAGCCCATCTCTTCGAGCATCTGCAGAGTAGGATAAACCACACCGGGACTGGGTGTGTAAAATCCATGGGAGCGTTCCTCAAGGGCACGGATGATTTCATACCCATATCTCGGCTTTTCTTTCAGGAGGTCAAGAATCACATATTTCAAATCCCCTTTGTGAAAGGGACTTTCCCCCCTAAATCCGCGGAAAAATCGCTCGCCCCTGAAAACCCTGTCTCTAAACATGTTCATCACCTCGTTTAAACTTTGACATATCTAGTATTATCACGATATATCGTGATATATTATAAACTGCCCTGCCGACGCTTGTCAAGAGGTTATACTTTTACTCCTGTCATTGCGAGGAGTCCTTCCACGGAAGGGCGATGTGGCAATCTCAGACAAAAGCAAAAGTAAAACATCAAAAGGCAAAATGACAAGTCAAAAGTTAAAAATAGGGATAGACCTTCAGGTCTGTCGCCCGTCCATATCTTTGCATTTTTATCTGTCATTTTGATTTTTAACTTTTAATCTTTGACTTTTAACCCAGCGCCGTCCTAATATAGCCGGTGTAACCAGCGGAAGGGAGAGGTTAAAATGCCGGAACAAGGCTCATCAGTGATTCAAATTCCCCTGGGCAGGGCCAATGCCTTTGTCATCCGGGGTAAGCACCCGGTTATTGTTGACACCGGCTATACGGGTAGCGCTCCAGCCATTTTAGACAAGCTCACTGAAAACGGCATCGACCCCAAGTCAGTCTCTCTCATTCTCATCACTCACGGCCATGCCGACCACTTCGGCAGCGCTGCCGATTTGAAGCAGCTAACCGGTGCGCCGGTAGCGGTTCATAAGCTTGATGCTGAGGCCTTAAGAAACGGCTTTGACCCTCCTCTCAACCCAACCGGGGCCATCGGCCGTCTGCTAATGCCCCTGCTGACACAGAGAGGCCCGGCAAAAGCGCCGCCTGTGAAACCCGACATCCTCATCGAAGGCGAAATGGACCTCAAGAAATTCGGCGTCGACGGCAAGATAATACACACGCCCGGCCATACTGCCGGCTCCGTATCGGTGATTTTACCAAACGGCGAGTTTCTCGTCGGCGACCTTATCATGAAGGGGATACTCCGCTGGTGGCAGCCAGATTACCCCCTGTTTGCCGACAACCTGGCGCAGCTGAATGAAAGCATTCAGCTAATACTGCGAAGGAAACCGACAAAAATCTTCTGTGGCCACGGCGGCCCCTTCAACCCCAAGGCCGTCCTGCGAAGGTTTTCATAAGCAGTGCTCCCTGGCATCCAACGTGCATTGAACTTTCCGCCAGAAAGCGCAATAAGTAGGCTATTGCCAGAATCCAACTTAGACTCTTGACTTTCTGGTTATCGCTCATTATAATGAGTACATACTCAATATTTGGAGCAGTATATGTTGCATTCTCATATAATCGTTACCAGCAAGCAGAAGGTGCTGAGTCTGCTGGCGAAATTCTCTAATGAGGAATTCTACGAGAGGCAAGTGGCTCGCAAGCTTGGAATATCTTACGGCTCAGCAAACCGGGCGCTAAATGAATTATTTTCGACCGGGTCTGTCACACGCATACGTAAGGGAAAAATGTATTTCTATTCAATAGATTCCTCTACTGCTGCCGTCATCGAGTTCAAAAAAATGGTAAACCTCATGCTAGTTGAACCATTAGTAGAAGAACTAAAAAAGATATCAAACCGTATAGTACTATATGGCAGTTGTGCTCTCGGGACAGATACCACCGAGAGTGATTTAGATTTATTCGTTGTATCAAACAGCAAGGAAGACGTGTCAAATGCCATCAGCAATTTCAAATTCCCCAGAGGCTATGAGAATATCCACATTCAAACAGTGATTAAGACACCTGTCGAATTACTGGAGGCAGAAGAACCAGAGCGGGCTTTCATAGAAGAAGTTGAGCGTGGCATAGTACTATGGGAAAAGGTTGCCAGTGAATCAAGAATTTAAGCAGTGTCTTGAAAGCAAAAAGATTGTTCCCTTAGTCAGAGGCAAAGCCTGGTTAAGAAGGAGCTTTCGGTTGCTGTGAGTGACCTATCGGATGCCAAGGCAGGCTATGAAAATGAGCGTTACAAGTGGTCAACTATCCAAGCCTACTATGCCATGTTCCATGCTGCCAGAGCGCTTATCTACTCTCAGGGCTACCGCGAAAAGAGCCACTACTGCCTGGCTATAGCCTTAAGAGCCCTATTCGTAGATGAAGGCACAATGGATGCTAAATTAGTTCGTGACTTCCTCAATGCCATGAATCTTCGACAAGCGGCCGATTATGAGGCTGAATTTTCTAAATCTGGAGCCAAAGCCGTTATTGCTTCAGCAGAGAAGTTCATAGAAAAAGCGACTGCTATTTTAGGCATTAGTGAGTAATTCATATGACCCAAGAAGAAAAGGAAACCGACAAAAATCTTCTCCGGCCACGGCGGCCCCTTCAACCCCAAAGCCATCCTGCGCAGGTTTTTCTAGGGAAGAGCCAAGAGTAAAAACACGGCCAGACTTGCAGCTAAAACTTGATTTCGCACTAACGTTACTACTAGTTATGTTTTGGCGCCTTATTGATTTTGTTTTCAGGGAAGTTTCACGGATTTTTAGCCACATCATCTATAAATGCCCATAGCATGCCGCATTCTCGTGCAGCTTTAATACCCCCAAAACCTGCATCTGCATTGTGATTATTGGCATAACAATTGTTGTCGATGGCATACAAGGTGATTTTCATACCGATAATCAGGCCACCACAACACTTCATTGAAGATGGCTCTGTGGTAAATTGAATTCCCTTACCATTCACTTGGGTGAATGTTTTTAAACATTCCCACTGAATCCCCGGTTCAGGTACGCCTTCGTAGCGGTTCCGTGTACGGCAGACTCCACTACTCTGCCCAACCATGCCGTGCGCTGAATATAAATCTTTAGCGGATAAAGCAGATTGCAAGCCATAATAACCACCGAGTCCGTACGGTGATGCAGCGCTGTAATATTTGCCATGAGATCCATTTACAGGATTCATAATGTCAGTGTCCACCCATCTCCTATAGACTGGAATGGTCTGACGATAAATTGACCCGTTGCTACCTGTTGAGCCGTCATCCGCAACGTATATAATACTGTTATTTTGGAAGTCTGGGTCGAAAGCTACATGGACATTGCCCTTGGTAGGCAGTGGGTGAGGAATTACCTCCCAGGAATTGCCGTGATTAAGTGAGAAAGCTATAGGATATGCTTTTAGATTAGTAGCACGAGCCGCACCAATTAAGATTTTGCCCTCCGGGTAGACAGTGATAGTGTGAGCATTCTGGATATGTGTATTACTGCTTGGCAAACTGGTTGACCAAGCGGTTCCTGTATACGGCATCTTCTGCACCAACCCATCTGGTGTCAGGTTGTACAGGACAGTGCTGGACTCGAAGCAGAAGTCTTGGATGATCTCCCTGGGTACTATTATTGCCCAGTACTCACCGAAATCAGGGGACCACGCCTGTGCTTTAGTGTACTGGGCTGCCCAGCCTACTATCTCCCCTTGAGGATCTGCATCATACGGAACTACTCTTAAAAGTGCCAAGTCAGTTTGTGCCTGATCACATGACACTGCAGTAACATGTGTTAATATCCTCTCCCAATACATACCGATGGGCATTACTGGCAGAGGTGAAACTACTGCATGATTGGAGCTGGAGCGCCAAACACTATCGAACCCCTGAGACCCAGTATTAGTATTGACTGATGCTAAATATATGGTTCTGCCATCAGCAGATGGAGCAACGTCAGTTAACTTAGACATGAAAGTATTAATTAGGCTCAGTTGATTCCAAGTTTCTCCGTTACTGCGGCTTATACCAAAGGCCGACTCATCGAATGGAATTACATTGACATAACCAGCCGGCCATGCGGTCGCAACATTGACTGCTCCATTATTAGTGGCAGGAGCGATACAAGGGCCAAGACTCGCTGCACCTGTAGCGGCATAAGCAAGCCCACCGTCAGGCGACCAAGCAACCCTTACATTTCCATAACCCGATGTATATCCTGCGCAAACATCAGGAGCCTGTCCTGCAGCCCCGGTTGTAGGTTTCAAGGCGGGATACCAAACAGGTATTGGGTACGTGGTAGGTGAGTCGGTAAACCAAGTTGGCACAGCGGCTAGATTACCATATCCTAATACCTCACCCACCAACAGCTTGCCAGAAGTACACCAGCCGAAATAGGCAATACTGGCAGTACGTCGGGTAATATTATTTGTATTAATTAAACCGAAGGTATGCGTATTATCCATCAGGGTATAGATAACTTTATCATCAATTCGATACACACCACGATTGGTTGTTATACGCGGTGATTTTCCTATGGCGTCAGTGCTAACATAAAAGCGTCGATGGTCGGTATCATCTCCAGAGAAATCAAACGGGAGTTCCAAATTGACTATTATTATCTCATCGACTCTAGGTGAATTACCCAGATTATCATTTGCGTTTTTGATCTCAACATGGTCTATATATTCTTGCCAGAGAGTAGAGTTCTGTTCAACGTCATGAACGCCAGTAGCAAGCCAAGTACCTGCGTGGTCCGGAGTACCGTCACAGTAAATGACTACGATTGTGCGATCGCTAGGAAAGTTTGGTGAAAATTTGGCAGCTACTATATCACCAATCAATTGATTAACTGAAGCTGATGCGGTTGAACCAACACATTGTATTTTCCACTGACGGCGTCCATCTAGTTTCATAATTTGTAGATTGTTCGTGTCAATTCCATTTCCATCTCTTGTACCAACAAGTATCTTACGGTCGCCAAAGGCTCTAGAAATGTCGAGAGCACTTATCAAATCAGTGCCTGCCGTAATGCCCACTGGAGGCCATTCAGTATTTTCCCATGTGTTGCCATTATCAGTTGAAATCCATACTTGCTGAAGTAATGGATTCACACTAATGTCTGCACAGGCAACAGCAACGATATTAGGGTCATCAGGAGCGATAGCCAAATCCCAGATAAGAGTCCCATTTTCTATACTTGATTGTGCAGTGGCAAGCTTCAAGTACTCCACATCAGTCCAGCTTATACCACCATCTATAGATCTATACAGCATAACTTGGGCGCCACCCTGATTGATACCATTACGGTCACCACGTCTGACAACCGCCCATATTGTCTTTCCATCACATGCTACTACAATCTTATTGATTCCAGCCCCTTGGTTATTAGGATTTAATAACTCTTTTGTAAGTGAAGGTATAGAGTCTGGCGTATCAACGATACTCCATTGGGACCTGCTAGTAGCTATCGGCGCTGGCTTGAATTTAACCCCTGCTGGCTTTTTCTCCTCTCTAGTCCCAATTAGCTCTTCTTTGGGCAGACGAGCAAATTGATTAAGAATCCATTGATGAAGATGAGATCTAAACATACCTCGCCAATCTATTGGAGTCTTGTAGGGTTTGTAAAAAGGCATATGCTCACGATTTATTTTATTTCTGAAATCGAGTACCTTCGCTAACTGTTCATCTGGATTTGTAATCAGGTCATCAGAGATGTCACGAAAGTAGAGAAAGATGTCGGGTCTGCCTTCATTTTTTTCAGACAGGTGATTTGCTAGCTCATATTCCTCTTCAAAGCCAGAACTATATTGTCCTGATGGGCTGCCCCATCGTTTCCAAAGAACAAAGACGGCAAGGTCGCAGTCCCTAATATAATCGTCATTGATTCTGTCTTGCGCGCGCACTCTCCCTAGCAATGCATCTTCCCAACGCAACGGAATCACTTGTATACCCCTAATTTTGTATATATTATTGACTTCGGCAACAACATCGAGAAAGTACTGCCTTTCCTCGGTAACGTCGGACGGCGAACCAATGAAGACTTTGAATACCGTACATTTAGTTGCCATTCCAGACGCCTCTCTGTTACCGCATAGTACAAACTAGCTCAGTTGAATGCCGAACTGGATTCCACCTTAATCTATTTCTAGTATATCACAGCACATCACACCGGAGAATCGCACTACGTCTGAACAGGAGTTATGTATTAAACAAGTTCTCCATGCCGGCACCATGATAGATACTGTGACATTCATCATTAAAGCTTAGAATAATGGGTATCTATCAAAGAGTCTGCAAGAGGTTCTTCGCACGAATAGCTCAGGAGACAGGACACAGGATTTCCAGATATCTTAAGCAGCGCTCGTTTGCCTCGTGCCGAGCCATGCTGCTATACTAACCGATGTTGTGGATTACGAGATTGTCATTGGGCTGGAAGTGCATGCTCAGCTATTGACCAGGAGCAAGATGTTTTGCTCCTGCAGCGCTGAGTATGCCAGCACTCCACCTAATACTCACGTCTGCCCCATCTGCCTGGGCATGCCCGGTGTTCTGCCGGCAATCAACCAGAAAGCAATAGAATATACGGTGATGACCGCTCTAGCCCTTAATTGCACCGTCGCCGAATACGCTAAGTTCGACCGCAAGAATTACCCCTACCCCGACCTGATGAAAGGCTATCAAATATCCCAGTACGATGCCCCCATGGGTAAACAAGGCTGGCTAACAATCGACCTCAATGGAAACAAAAAGAGGGTCGGCATTACCCGCGTTCACCTCGAAGAGGATGTGGCCAAGCTGACCCACTGCACCTCCGCCGAGGGCGAAAGCTACAGCCTGGTGGACGTCAACCGCTCCGGCGTGCCGCTAATGGAAATCGTTGGCGAGCCGGATATCAGCTCACCTGAGGAAGCTAGACAGTATTTGATGAAGCTGCGCACTATCCTCCAGTACCTGGGCGTGTCAACAGGCAATATGGAGGAGGGCAGCTTCAGGTGCGATGCCAACATCAGCATCCGCCCCAAGGGTACCAAAGAATACCTGCCCAAGGTAGAGGTCAAGAATATGAACAGCTTCAAAGCTGTCTATCGTGCTTTGGACTATGAAGCTAAACGCCAGGAGGAGGTGCTGGAAAAAGGCGGCAAACTTGTACAGGAGACGCGGGGCTGGGTGGAGCCAAAAGGGGTAACGGTGAGCCAGAGGAGCAAGGAATATGCCCACGACTACCGCTACTTTCCCGAGCCCGATTTGCCACCGTTGGTCTTCAGCAAGAGTTGGGTGGAGGAAATCGGGTCACGCCTGCCTGAGCTGCCTGATGTGAGGCGAGACCGCTTTATATCTCAGTACGGTCTGCCTGTATATGACGCCAATCTGCTTGTCGATTCCAAGGCGATGGCTAACTACTTCGAGGACTGCGTCAAGCTGATGACAGGCTCTTCAGATGGAGTTGACCTCTCCAAGAGGGCAAAGACGGTAAGCAACTGGCTGCTGGGGGACTTCAGCCGGATGCTCAATGCCACCAATACAAGAATTGAAGATACCAAAGTCAGCCCGAAGCATCTTATGGAGATGCTGGATTTAGCAGATAAAGGGACCCTCAGCGGCCCGGCAGCTAAAGCAGTTTTTGAAGAGATGTTCCTCAGCGGCAAGAAAGCCGGTGCCATCGTGGCTGAGAAGGGGCTGAGCCAGATAAGCAGTTCAGAAGAAATAGAGAAAATCGTAGCCGAGGTGATAGCCGGCAACCGCCAGGCGGTGTCTGACTTCGAGGCCGGTAAGCAACAAGCCCTGGCTTTCCTCATCGGCCAGGTAATGAAGGCGACCAAAGGGCGGGCTAATCCCAGCTTGGCAAGAGAAATCCTGTTACGTAAACTTGGAGGTAAACAGAATGACTAACTATCTACTTATTGCCCAGATTGTGGTAGCTATAGCCTTGATCGTCGTACTTACGCTCCAGATACATGGCGGCGGGCTTGGAGGCATATTCGGGCAGCCGGAGAGCGTTTACCGAACACGGCGGGGTGTGGAAAAAAGCCTCTTCCAGCTCACTATCGCCTTAGTTATCTTATTTGTAATCCTTTCCATCGTGGTTGTCTACATCTCCTAGCAAGAGTCGTTTATTGTCATTACGAGGCACAGAGTGCCGTGGCAATCTCAGTTTCTATCCTGTCATCGCGAGGGGCATCAGCCCCGTGGCGATCCCGATGGTGGCTGCGAAGGGCAGTGAGATTGCTTCGCGGAGTTTACCCTGAGCGAGATTTTTCGCATTGAGATCCTTCGCTTCGCTCAGGATGACATGGGGCGAAGGGCTCGCAATGACAAGCAGGAACTTAAAGGGTTCGCTTCCAGACTGTCCCTTTGGGCGTATCTTCGAGAACTATGCCTAACTCGATGAGGCGTTGCCGTATCATATCAGCCAGCTGCCATTGTTTGGCTTTACGCAACTCATCGCGAATCTCAATCAAGAGTCCGATAAGAGGTTCAGCCTCAAGCGGTGGCCTTGCTGGCTCTTCCAGCGTGAAGCCTAAAACCTTAGCCAGTTCAGCCAGGGTATTCTGAGCATCAGCCACATCGTAATTCTCTTCTCGTGCCCGGTTAATCTCTCTGGCCAAGTCAAAAAGCACAGCCACCGCCTGAGCGGTGTTGAAATCATCATCCATACTCTCGGTAAACCTGCGCCTGAATGGCTCACTATCAAGGACAGTTTTTCCACCACCCCCACCACCATCCCTGGTCACCTGCCGCAACCTCTCCATACCAACCTCGGCTGCCTTCAGCGATTCTTCACTATAGGTTAGCGGGCTGCGGTAATGGGAGCCGAGTATAAACAGCCGGATGGCATCGGCACTGTAGCGCTCCAGAGCCTGTTTCACCGTTATCAGGTTGCCCAGGGACTTACTCATTTTATTTTCACCCAGTTGCAGCAGCCCATTGTGCAGCCAGTACCTGACGAAGGGGGCAACCCCGGTGAAGCTTTCGGACTGGGTTATCTCGTTCTCGTGATGAGGGAAGATAAGGTCCTGCCCACCACCATGGATGTCAATGGTTTCACCGAGGTATTTCAACGCCATAGCGCTGCATTCTATATGCCACCCCGGCCTGCCTTGGCCCCAGGGGCTTGGCCAAAAAGGCTCGCCCGGCTTGGCTGCCTTCCATAGGGCGAAATCCAGCGGATATTCTTTCTTGCCCTCTTCAGAAGAACCCCGAGATATCATGTCATCCAAAGCCTGGTGAGACAGCTTTCCGTAGCCAGTAAAGTTCTTTACTCGAAAATAGACGCTGCCCTCAGACTCGTAGGCACACCCCTTGGCTATCAAGCCCTGTATCACTTCGATTATCTTGGGTGTTTCCTCGGTCGCTTTTGGATAGACATGAGCTCGCTCAATATTCAAAGCATCCATATCCTTGAAATATTCGTCAATATATTTCTCAGCCAGCTCCGAAGACGAAATCCCTAACTGGTTCGCCCGGTTTATTATCTTGTCATCGATATCAGTAAAGTTCTGCACATGCTTTACCTCACAGCCTTTGAACTCTAAATAGCGCCTGATGACATCGAATATCACATAGCTCATGGCATGCCCGATATGGCAATCGTCATAAACGGTAACCCCGCAGACATAAATATTTACCGTTTTCCCCTTAGGACGAAACTCTTCTTTTTGCCCCGTCAGCGTATTAAATACTTTCATCTATCTTCTCCGAAGGTGAATGTTTAGCAGTCATCTTGGCCTTAGGCCGCATAGCTCTCAAGGTCTTCTCCATCTCAGCAATTCTTTTTTCCAGATTCTCAATCTTCTCCCAAACCGGGTCAGGCAATTTCTCCACAGTATCAGTATCAGGATTACGAATCTCAACCACTCGACCGGGTACACCAACAACAGTGGCGTTAGCCGGCACCGAAGTTATCACCACGGAACCAGCACCGACTTTAACATTGTCACCGATGGTGATGGCTCCAATAAGCTTTGACCCGGCGCCCACAACCACATTGTTGCCCAGAGTCGGATGTCTCTTCTTTTTCAATAAGCTCGTGCCGCCCAAAGTGACTCCCTGGTACACGGCAACATTGTCCCTTATCTCAGACGTCTCACCGATTACAACCCCCATGCCATGGTCAATAAAAAAACCATTCCCAATCTTAGCCCCGGGGTGAATTTCGATCCCGGTAAGGAAACGGCTGATGTGCGAAATCAGGCGAGGGAAAAACGGGATACGCCAGTTCCAGAGGGTATGAGCCAGGCGATGAAATTGACGGGCATGAAAGCCAGGATAGACAAAAAAGACCTCCCAAACATTCCTGGCTGCCGGGTCGTGCTCAAAGACCGCCTGTATATCCCGCCTGATGCTCCTGATGAAATTCATCAAGTCTTCCCCTTATCCCGGCCTGTCATTGCGAGCGAAGCGTGGCAATCTCAAGGGATTGCTTCGTCACTTTGTTCCTCGCAATGACGGTCCGAGCTAATAGACATTCTCCATCTTAGGAATTCTTACCCTTCTTCCACCAGAGCTACGGCATAAGCAGCTATCCCTTCTCCCCTGCCAGCAAACCCTAAGCCATCGGTGGTGGTTGCCTTAACCATCACCTGCTCTAGGTTAACCCCCAAAGTCCGGCTGATGTGACTGCGCATATCCTCGATGAAAGGCGATATTTTAGGCTGCTCGGCAACAACAACCGCATCAACGTTTCCAACTCTAAAACCTTCCGCTTTGAGTAACTTACTGACCTCGTCCAGCAAAACCAGGCTGGAAATATCTTTATACTTAGGGTCTTCCGGTGGAAACTGGCTACCAATATCTCTCAATCCAGCAGCACCAAGCAGAGCGTCAATTATAGCATGGGTCAACACATCAGCATCACTATAGCCTGAGAGCCCCCTGTCAAACTGAATCTCCACTCCGCCCAGAATCAACCTGCGCCCCGGGACTAGCGGATGTACATCATACCCAATTCCGACTCGCATCAGGCTACTTCTTCCTCGCTATGACTTCAGCCAAAGTCAAATCTTCAGGAGTGGTTATCTTTATATTGTCATAAGACCCCATATAAAGTTTGACCTGATATCCCATCTGCTCCACCATGCTGGCATCATCGGTAACATCACCTGCTATTTGCTCATGAGCTTTAGTTATTATATCAAAGCGGAAAACTTGAGGTGTCTGCACCGACCACAATTCCTGACGATTGAGCGTTCCCCTCACCATCAGGTCACCATTACCTATTTTGATAGTGTCCTTAACCGGAACCGCCGCCACTGCTGCTCCAGTGCTTTGGGCTGCCGCTAATCCATGACGAATCAGATTCAACGTCAAGAAAGGACGTGCTCCATCATGAATAATTACCCAATCACAGCCCTTAAGCTTACCAAGTCCCTGTCTCACAGAATCCTGTCGCCGATCGCCACCAGGGCACACCTCTATCACTTTAGACCAGCCTCTTTCAGCGACTAATCTCCGCCCCAAATCCAGTTTGCTCTCATTTAAAACGATTGCTATCTGACTAACTGGTTCACAGCTTTGACAGACATCCACTGACCAAGCAAGTAAAGGTTTGCCAGCCAGAGACACAAAGACTTTGTCCGTCCCCATTCGCTGGCTGCTGCCGGCTCCGACAATGACAACTCCTGTTTGAGAAGGGATAGCTTGATGGTTTTTAACGTCACTGCAAGGAGCACTAGCGACAAAGCAATTCCTAGAGGCAATCATGAGATTGCTTCGCTTCGCTCGCAATGACACCTTGGGATCGTTAGATACTCTCACTTCCTCGGTGGCCTGACAAGACCCAATCGCAGGGCTTCAGCTACAGTGCCTGCTTTCAGAAGTTCAATGCCCTTCATATCGAAAGAAAGTTTGGACGAGGTCTCGGGAATCAGGCAACGCTTAAAACCCAACCTGGCTGCTTCACTAAGTCGCCTCTCCAGTTGAGGCACGGCTCTAAGCTCACCACTCAACCCTATCTCACCAAGGGCTACAAGCCCCTGGGCAACTCTAGCATCACGGTGGCTCGATGCCAATGCTAAAGCAATACCTAAGTCAGCAGCCGGCTCACCGATCCGCATACCGCCGATAACGTTAGTTATGACATCTTGATTGGAAAGGTTAACCCCAGCACGCCTGGTAAGCACAGCCGCTATTAAAAGCAACCGATTGAAATCTACACCATTAGCAATCCGCCGCGGGGGAGCAAAACTCGCCGGACTGGTTAAAGCCTGGATTTCCACCAGCAGAGGACGGCTTCCCTCAAAGGTCGGCACTACAGCCGAACCAACTGCTCCATCACAATGTGAAGCCAGAAAAGCTTCGGACGGGTTAGCCACCTCTATTAAACCTCCACCACTCATCTCAAAAACACCAACTTCATTGGTGGAGCCAAAACGATTCTTGGTGCTCCGCAATATCCGATAGCTGCTGAAGGTCTCACCCTCGAGATAAAGAACCACATCGACAATGTGCTCTAACACTCTCGGGCCGGCAATAGCCCCGTCTTTGGTCACATGTCCGGTAATAAGAACCGGGACCCCGCCCCGCTTTGCCCATCGCATAAGCCTCAAGGTGCACTCACGTATTTGGCCAACGCTGCCCGGCGTTCCGGTTAGTTCCTCTATGTAGACAGTCTGGATAGAATCGACAACCACCAGATTCGGAGATAGTTCTCCCAAGCGTCCCAGGATAGCCTCAAGATTAGTCTCGGGAAGAATATAAAGCCTATCACCGCCTATCCCCAGGCGTTCCGACCTCAGCTTAATCTGCTGGGACGACTCCTCGCCAGAAACATATAGTACCGTACCTCCTCGCTCAGCCACCGCTGATGAAGCCTGAAGCAACAGGGTGGACTTTCCGATACCCGGGTCACCACCAACAAGAACCAAAGAACCAGTCACCAGACCCCCACCTAGAACCCGATTGAACTCAGTAAAAGGAAAACTCAGCCGGGGATATGCTTCAGTTTTCAGTTTGGAAAGCTCACTGGGTGCATTTTCCTCTGTATATAACCACGTAGTTACTTGACTGGAGGCGGTGACAACGGTTTCTACGAAGCTATTCCACTCCTGGCAGCCAGGACAACGGCCTAGCCATTTTGGACTTTCCTTACCACACTGCTGGCAAACAAAGACAGTCTTGGATCTAGGCTTGTTCAAGTTACCAACCCTCAAACACCGGAGACTCTACACGGCCATTACCTAATATATCAGTTACTAAAAGGGCCTTCACTGTCATTGCGAGGCATGAAGTGCCGTGACAATCTCGGTGGTGGGAAGTCAAATGAGATTGCTTCGCTTCGCTCGCAATGACAGGCGGAGATTGCCAAATAACCCCCAAAAATCATTCATGGGCGAATTAAATACCAAAAAGGGCGGGGTTTTATAATCTATACTCAGTCCCGCCCTAAGTAGAATCAGACTATCGAGAAGCTGGAATTACGAGGTTCAGTTCAGCTCTTGTGTTATCCCCTCCCCCGATAAGGCTCCAGCGGCGGCCCGAATCACAATTTTCTCACCGTCATAGTCTACCTTCAAAGTATCGCCGGGGCTGAACTCACCACGGAGTAGAGCTTCAGAAAGCTTATCCTCAATCTCATTCTGAATCACACGGCGCAGAGGCCGCGCCCCGAAAGTCGGGTCATAGCCTTTTTCACACAGAAAATCTCTGGCAGCGTCGGTGATCTCCAGCTTCAGATTCTTCTCGCCTAATGACTTAGCCACCTGGCTGAGCATCAAATCGACGATTTGGCGAATTTGCTCTTTACTGAGAGAATGGAAAACGACCACTTCATCAATGCGATTTAGAAACTCAGGCAGGAAGGTCGTCTTTAGCTCCGCCAGCACTTTTTCCTTCATCTTCTCGTATTCAGTTTGGCGATGCCTTTCCTCATCGGTCCGAGCAGCGAAGCCTATGCCCATAGCGCCTTTTATATGCTTAGCGCCGACGTTGCTCGTCATAACCACTATACTGTTGCGAAAATCAACACGGCGCCCTTTGGCATCGGTCAAGTGGCCATCATCAAAAATCTGGAGCAATATATTAAAAACATCAGGGTGCGCCTTCTCAATCTCATCGAGTAGTATCACGCAATAGGGCTTTCGCCTCACTGCCTCAGTTAATTGCCCTCCCTCGTCATAGCCTACATATCCTGGAGGAGCACCAACCAATCGAGCCACAGTATGTCGCTCCATGAATTCAGACATATCAAGCCGGACCATGGCATCTTCGCTGCCGAACATGAACTCGGCTAGAGCCCTAACCAACTCAGTCTTGCCCACTCCTGTCGGCCCAAGAAAAATAAAGCTACCAATCGGATGGCGAGGTTCCTTCAAGCCGGCTCGGGCACGCCTCACCGCCTTAGACACAACATTTATAGCCTCGTCTTGACCAACAATGCGGCGGTGCAAAGCCTCCTCCATTTGCAGCAGGCGGCTGGACTCATCGGTGGTCAAGCGCACTACAGGGATTCCAGTCCACATACTGACCACCTCGGCGATATCTTCCTCGGTCACAACTGGCTTCTCCTGCTGCTGCTCTGCCTGCCACTTCTGCTCCAGGTTATTGATTTTGTCCACCAACTGAACTTCCCGATCGCGCAGCTCGGCAGCATGCTCATACTCTTTAGATGAAATG
>JAPLHH010000081.1 GCA_026389735.1 Chloroflexota bacterium
GCCGACTATTTTCTTGTTGTCTGGGACCTCATCTCATTCGCTAAAAAACAAAACATCCTCGTCGGAGTTCGAGGTAGTGCCGCAGCAAGCCTGGCTCTTTACTGCCTGGGTATCACTAACATCAACCCGCTACCTCACACGTTGGTATTCGAACGCTTCTTAAACATAGAGCGCCGTGAGCCGCCTGACATCGACTTAGATTTCCAAGACGACTGCCGTGATAAGATGATAACCTATGTCACCCAAAAATACGGGCCTGACCATGTTGCGCAGATTATCACGTTTGGTACTTTAGGTGCCAGGGCTGCCCTCAGGGATGTAGGCAGAGCTTTAGGCATGCCTTACAGCCAGGTTGACAGAGTAGCCAGACTTGTTACACCCAGACCAAATATAACCCTGGACCAAGCTATGGCTGAAAATAAGGAACTACATGAAATTTACCACGAAGATAGTACCGTGCAAAACCTGGTTGATACGGCCAAGAAGTTAGAGGGAGTAGCTCGTCATGCCAGTACCCATGCTGCCGGAGTAGTCATATCCAGAGAACCTTTAACTCAATATGTGCCGTTACAACGGGCTACCAAAGACAACGACCAGGATATAACCATGACTCAGTTCTCTATGGAAAGCGTTGCCCGTCTTGGCCTGCTGAAACTTGATTTTCTGGGACTGGCTAATCTAACCATCTTAGCTAAGGCACGAGAAATTATCGCCGAACATCGTGGCGTCTCCATAGACCTGCAGCATATACCACTAGATGACTTGGCAACCTTCCAATTGCTGGCCTCCGGAGAAACAGGCGGTATCTTCCAATTAGAAAGCGCTGGCATGCGTCGCTATATAAAGGAACTCAAGCCAACCGCCTTCAATGACATCGCGGCCATGGTAGCTCTCTATCGGCCTGGGCCGATGGAGCATATACCTACGTTTATTAAAGCAAAGCATGGGATCGAATCAACTCGTTACCCCCATCCGGCCCTCAAGGAGATTCTGGAGGAAACCTACGGCGTCATCGTTTACCAGGACCAAGTACTTCATATAGTTCGAGCTTTAGCCGGCTACAGCTTGGGGCAAGCCGATATTTTCCGGAAAGCTATGGGCAAGAAAATTCCCGAAGTGATGAAAAAGGAAAGACAAAATTTTATAAACGGTGCTAAGAAAAATGGAGTGTCTGCTGAATTGGCCGCTGAGATTTTCGCCTTGATTGAGCCTTTCGCAGGTTATGCTTTCAACAAGGCTCATAGCGTGAGTTACGCCCTCATTGCTTACCAGACAGCCTATCTTAAAGCCAATTACACGCCGGAATATATGACTGCTTTCCTGAACACGTATGCCTTTCATTCCGATAGACTTCCTCCAGCCATTGCCGAATGCCGCCGCCTGGATATCCCTGTTTTGGCTCCAAACATTAATAAAAGCCAAATTACTTTCTCTATCGAGAAAGAAGGCAATAAGGAGGCTATTCGCTTTAGCCTAACTGCTATCAAAAATGTGGGCTACTCAGCCATCGAACCGATTATACTAGCTCGGGGAAAAGGCGGTGAGTTCAAATCTATAGAAGATTTTTGCCGCCGTGTTGACCTGCGTAACATTAATAAAAAGGTGATAGAGAGTTTAATCAAGGCCGGAGCCTTTGATGACCTTGCCTCACGGGGAACGCTTCTTCAGTCTATGGACCGCATCATATCTCTGGCCCAGTGGGAGCAACGACTTAGGGAATCGGGACAGACCAGTATGTTTGACCTGTGGGGCGATACGGTACCAACGCCACTCCCCAACTTGAACCTGGGTGACCTTGATGCGCCCCTGAAAGATAAACTGGATTGGGAGAGAGAACTGTTGGGCGTTTATTTCTCTGAACACCCGCTTTCTTCAATGGCCCTCGCATTAGCCAACGCTGCTACAGCGCTATGTGGCGGAATAGATGTCGAAATGGTCGGAGAGAAAGTGACTATCGCTGGAATGGTAACCTCCATGCGCCAACTCTATACTAGAGATAAGCGGCCTTTTGTCATCGCTACCCTCGAAGACCTTGACGGCAGCATCGAAGTCGCCGCATGGTCCGAGGTCTACAGCCATACAAAAGAGATGTGGCAAGAAGGTAAAATCTTGCTGGTAGAAGGTGTCGTAAAATCAAGAGACGACCGCGTAAGCATTAATTGCTCTCGGGTGCGCCAATATCAGACTGATAGCGAATCACCACGGGAGACTGAGCCAGCCATCT
>JAPLHH010000232.1 GCA_026389735.1 Chloroflexota bacterium
GAGGAAGCAATAATGGACTATTTAGAAAATCACAGCACCATCAAAAACGCAGAAGCTAGGAAAATAACCCACGTGCGGGCTGATTATCAAATGAAAACAATATTCGGTCGGATGGTAAAGAATGGCATGATCGAACAAGTGCCTGATACACGCACAGCAGCAACAGCATATCGCAAGAAGACCAAAGAACAAAAACCACCCGAGCTATTGATTACCGAACAATCAAGTATGTCTTAACCCTTATTAGCCACAACCGAGCAGTAAGTTTGTGGGCAACCCATTGACTTTTAGGGCAAGTGGCAGTTTTAAGGCAAAGCCACACTTGAGAGCCACAGGATGGAGAGCTTTTTGAATTATTTCTTTTATGTGAAGGGCCAAAAGTGTTCAAGCACAAAGGAGATGACAAAAGAGAGAAACAACGTACTAAGATAAAAATACACAAAAATCGGCAGTTGCGCCGTAAGCCCTGAATTTCTTTCAATAAGTACAACCAAAACAAACAGGAACAAAGAGATTAGGGCAAGAACATGACATAATATGTCAACGATCGCTTCAGGGGGTACTTTCCTCTTGGATATGGTTTCAACGTACTTCCCCATAGCTTCGACAAGTGGTCTCACTGAGTCAAGCAACTTCCATAAGGCACTTTTGAGATTATAAGTAATTATCCATAGGCCAAGCAGCCCTAATACAACCCATAGCGTAATCCATCCTGGGGAGAACGGCATATTACCGCCTAGGGGTTAATCTGTACCTCACACCTGCTACGATGGTCAAGAGCAGAGATAGAGACAACGCAATGCCCCAAATAGCCAGAGCCTGAGATATAGGCCAATTGCCAGTGAGTAATCCGTAACCTAATTGCCAGGCAAAAACACCAACAACAGCAACAACTATGCTAACAAGCACCGTCACAACCATCCAAAATCGTAGCAGTCGTGAAGTGTCAGGCACAGACTCGGCATGTAACCTGGCTTCTGAGGCGATTTCATGCATTTGTTCGCTGTAACCGAGGTCACTGGGACAAACCACTGCTCTCGTAGTAAGTCGCCCATTTTGAACTACTTCACGCATACTTGGCCTTTCTGAAGATTTGGAGGTTCCAAGTTCTGCGACAACTTCTTGTAGTGTACACATTTCTGTATTACCTCCCTATGCTACGTGCCCTAATGCTTGCTTCCTTAACTGCATTTGCAAAATACGCCAAACGCAATACATCAGCCCGATGACCATATGCTCTAGTTAACTCTCCGCTCCGCCAAAATACCAAAACATATTCCTGCCTTGCATCATCAACACTAGCAATCCCGATAGTATGTAGAGTGTCTAGGAAAATGCAAGCCATTCCTGAGAAGTTCTTTTGACGTTCATAATTATAGAGGCAGTTCTTACCCAAGACAAACACATCAAGCTGAAGGTTTTGCATCTGACTTGATGGTCCATCCCATACATAGAAAGCAGTACATACATCGCCAGCCACTAATCCTGCCACAGCAGTTATAACTTCTTGGGATGACAGACCATGGTGCTGGCAAGCCTTGTCAATTTCGGCAACTAGCTCTTGTGGTAGTGTTGCCTTCTCCAGTTTCTGATAATCCGCCACTTCGCCCTCCGCAGGCATTTTACTAACAGTCATCACGACCTTCACATGAAAACACGCCGCAGGGAATAAAAGAGTCCCAAAGATGAAATATTGCCGTCGGCATCCTTTGCATGGGTGTTTGCGACTACGGTAAGACAGTAACTAGGAGAGTACGATACCGTCGGGCTTCGTGGCACTCTATCTGTAGTACCAGCAGCGATAGGAAGTATTGCCAACAACGAAATGACCATCACCGAGACAACTAATAGGTTCAGCGCCGGGATGGCCACCTACTGATTGCTTTATTCATAATCTTATCTCTCCTTTCCCTTGGTATTCCCGCATCTGGAAAACCTGACTTAGACTGCTCTCCAAGATCGGCCTTCTCTCACATGCGCACCTCCTTAAAACTAAGTAAGAATTTTTATATTAGCCTCAAGCCTGCCCCAGGCTGGCAGTTAAAAGCCTTGCCGAAGTATAAGCAGTAATACATTCTTTTTCAATAATATACAGGTGCCCCCAGACCTCCGTCAGGAAGCACCGCAAATCACTTATTCCCCTGGTTTGTCTATGTATCCGCTTGTTTGCCTGTTCTTGGAGCACAAAGCAAGTTGCCTAATT
>JAPLHH010000187.1 GCA_026389735.1 Chloroflexota bacterium
AGTACTGCCTGTGTCAGCAATACGGTAGGAACACCAGTTACATAAAAAAGCCACTATCTTTGGTTCGAAGCTCATACCAATACTCCATCAGCCCCGGCCAGAATCGGCTCAGTGGCAAAGTGCTCACCCCTGATGATGCTACTGGAGCACATCATTTATGTCCCCCATATTGGTCTTTAGAGGTGACTTTACGAGGTCCACCAGCATGAGAGGTGCTCCAATCTCGTGGCGGCTGGATTTCATCCAGCATTTCCAATTTACCCCAAGCCGTAAGACGGTCAATTATCAATTGCCAGGCACAGGGAGTATCGGGTGATATTTCGCACTTGCCTCCTACCGACCCGCCGCAGGGTCCGTTCAGCAAACTCTTGGCACATCGTGTTATGGGGCAGATACCGGCGGTCTTATCGAGAATGCAGTTCCCGCAACCGGAACACCGTTCAACCCATACGCCCTCTTTTTCTGGCATACCCATGCATACCGTATCAAGCCCAGGAAGAACACGAATTTCGGGGAATCTTTCACTCAGTGCTTGCACTCCTACACCACAGCCCAGTGAGAGTATGGTATCATTTTTCTTTACTTTCTCCTGTATTTCATCGATGAATTCCCATTCACACTGACGTTCCACCGTGTGTTCCGAGAAGACTCGGTCTTTGCCAGATACCTTGTCTGCCATGCGTAGAGATGAGGCGAGAATCCCTACTTCTTTGTCCCCGCCACTCAAACAAACAGCCACACATGTGCCACAGCCAAGTACCAAGACGTTCTGGGAACCTTCGAGCATGGCCCTTATATTCTCAAAAGGTTTCGTTTTTGCAATAATCATATTAACCCCCCTTAATTGGGCTAGGTCCCAGTTTTCTTATTCTCTCGGTCATTTCCCGAGCAACTTCAGAAAATCGTCCCCCCTCCGCAGAAGACATGAAGAACATCTCCACCCTGTCCTTGCCCAAGCCAATCTTGTCAAGAAGATTTTTAGCGCGCTCCACTCTTCTCTCGGCGCGAAGGTTTCCCTCAATGAAATGACACCCCTCCTTGAGGCATCCAGCGACAAAAACGCCATCAGCACCTTGTTCGAAAGCCTTCAGGATATATAGAATATCAACCGTGCCTGAACAAGGGAGCTTAACAATCTTAATATTAGTTGGGTATTGTAGTCTCATAACCCCTGCCAGGTCAGCAGCGGCATAAGCACAGTAATGACAGCTGAAAGCAACAATCTCTGGTTCAAACTGTTCGGCAGATGGCATTTCTCTCCCCCATGCAAATCTTAGCCAATAGGTGTCAGCAAAGCCTGGCTCTTTACTATTACTTGCTCCTTCTTATAATTTAACAACTGTATGGCTTCTCTGGGACACTCGGCAGCACAGATACCGCAACCTCGACATTTGGCTACTTCTATTACGGCCACCCCTTCTTCATTAATATATGGCACATCGTAGGGGCAGACGCGAACACAGGTAAGGCAAGCTTTACACTTTTCCGCATCCACTTGACAGACAGCGCCGCCGACCTCGAGGTGCTGCTTAGCCAAGATGGTTGTGGCTCGCCCCGCTGCTGCCTGTGCCTGGGCTAT
>JAPLHH010000226.1 GCA_026389735.1 Chloroflexota bacterium
AGGCAAGGAAGAGCTATAACCTCTTTTGAGTAACTGCTCTACTTCTTCAACCAATCCCCTTTGTATCATTTTATCAACCCGCCAATCAATCTTTCTATATAGCTCGCTTCTTCCCTGAGTTAAGCCGATGGTTAAAACAGAGAACGCCGGCGCCTCTTTACGTTGTAATTGAGAAGGAGGTTGCCCTGTCGCATGATAGATTTCTAGGGCCCTTATAATGCGTCGGATATTGCTGGGATTGATTTTTGCTGCTGCCACAGGGTCTATATCCTGCAATTCCCGATAAAGGCTTTGGCTATCTTCTTGCTCTGCCCTAGCTTCTAACTGGCGTCTTAGCTTTTGGTCAGGTGGCACCTGAGGTATCTTCCATCCCTCTACCAACGACCACACATAAAGGCCGCTGCCACCGACCAGTAATGACAATTTGCCTTTCTGTTTAATGGCTTTCAGCGCCTCAATGGCTAGTTGGTGATACATAGCCAGGCTAAAATCTTCGTCGGGTTCGACTACATCGATGACATGGTGCGGGACCGCTGCCCTCTCAACTAGGCTCGGCTTATTAGTGCCGATATCCATATACCGATAGACCTGACGGCTATCAGCGCTTATTATCTCCAGGGGAAAGTATTGAGCCAGGTGCAGAGCAAGCTCACTTTTCCCTACAGCAGTGGGACCGACAATGGCAATCATTGTCTACTGACTACTTCGTTCTCTTCTTGATCTCTGTGGTTTTCTCGACAATATTCACGAATTCTTCGGCTTTGAGGCTGGCTCCGCCAACCAGGGCACCATCAATTTCTGGATAAGAAATAAATTCGGCGATGTTAGCACCGGTAACACTGCCACCATAAAGGATGCGTAAATCTTGAGCCATGCTCTTACTCCATAGCTTAGCCACAACAGCACGAATAAACTGGATAGTGGCTGCTGCTTGCTTGCCGCTTGCTGCCTTACCTGTGCCAATAGCCCAAACCGGCTCGTAGGCAATCACTAAATCACGAACAGGCTCTATACCATCCAAAGCTCCCCTTAACTGTCTGCTGACCACCTCTTCTGTCCTGCCAGCTTCATTCTCCTCAAGCCTCTCCCCGACACATAAGATAGGCTTAAGCCTGTTTGCCAAAGCCGCCTTTACTTTCCTGTTAACTATTTCATCAGTTTCCCCAAAATACCATCTCCGTTCAGAATGTCCCAGTATGACAAACTCACACAACTCGCTGAGCATCAGGGAGGATATTTCACCGGTGTAAGCACCCTTAGCCTCAAAATACATATTCTGGGCACCGAGCTTAATAGATGAATCCTGAAGCATCATACTTATGGAAATCAAAGATACGAATGGTGGACAAACTACCTTTTCCACTCCTTCTATCCTGTCCAGTTTCTCAAGCATCTCAAGAACCAGCCGCTCGGCTTCAGTCGCCGTGGTATTCATTTTCCAGTTGCCAGCAACAAAAGGAATGCGCATCTCACAGCCTCCCGCTATTTTCTGTCTAACAAGACTTCCACGCCAGGTAAGGTAACGCCCTCTAAAAACTTCAGGCTGGCACCCCCTCCTGTGGAAACATGGGTCATCTTATCAGTCAATCCCATTTCCTCAACTACTTCCGCAGAGGAGCCACCACCAATAATAGTAGTAGCATCTAGGGTGGATAGAAAACTGGCTATAGACCTGGTTCCGTGAGCAAATTGCGGGATTTCATAAATCCCCATGGGGCCATTCCACATGACGGTACGACATTTTGCCAATTCACTGCAGAAAAGATTAATGGATTGAGGGCCAATATCCACGATATGGCTACCTGATGGTATAGTAGTT
>JAPLHH010000058.1 GCA_026389735.1 Chloroflexota bacterium
TAATTTGCTATCACTTCAAAGTCGCGGCTCACCCCTCGCTTCAAGTTCTCTCTAATGCGGTCAAAGACAACCACAATGTTATTCACACTAACACCCACAACCGCCAGCACACCGGTGACAAACAAGGCGTCGACCTCCATACCGGCTGCCCAGCCCAGAATGGAGAAGACGGCGACAACCACCACCAAATCGTGCACCAGAGCAATAACAGCGCAGGTGCCCCAGCGGAGCGGCTTGGGCATCTTGCGGAATGCCCAGGAAATATATAACAAAATGCCTATCGAAGCCACTACAACAGCGATAACCGTGTTACGCACCGTCCCTTTAGCCACAACAGGTGAAACGCTGTAAAGGCTGCTAATTGTAACTTCGGTGCCCAGCCCTGTCGCTAGACTTTCTTTTAGGTTGGTCGTTTCCTCAGCAGATATTTCGGGGAGACGAATAAAGAAATCGCCTTCGCCAGCAGGCTGAACAATAGCTTTATCATAACCCAGGTCGATTAGCTCCTGGCGCAATTGACCTAATTCCACTTCCTTATCAAAGTGCAAGGTCATAGCCGTGCCACTGCTGAAATCTACTCCCGGCTTGAGGCCGAAAACAGCCAGTGAAATTATGCCTGGAATGATTACTATAGCTGAAATAAGAAAGAACCAGTATCTTTTACCAACCAAATCAATCATTGCTTCGCTACTCCATAAGCACCAGGGCTTCTTGCCATGCCGAGCCCTACAACTGTGCGCAGAAAAGTTCTAGTAACCACAACCTGGGTAAACATACTCAGGGCTGTGCCGATGAACAGAGTTGTAGCAAAACCTATGACCAAAAAATTGCCGAACGTATTTCCGAGCCAATAAAGGACAGCACAGGCTATGAAAACAGTTACGTTGGCATCAAAAATAGCTGTCCAGGACTGGCGGAAGCCCTCCTCTATCGCCGCCCCCAGGGTACGCCCGCGTCTCAGTTCCTCCTTCAAACGCTCGGCCACAAGGACATTCCCATCTACCCCCATACCTATGGAGACAATAAAACCGGCAATGCCTGGGAGCGTCAAAACCACCGGAATGAGCTTAAAAATAGCCAGGTTCAATGCTACAAAAACCACCAGAGCCAGGCAAGCCACGAAACCAGAGAAACGGTAATAAGCAATCATAAATAGAACCACCATAGCTGCACCGATTATCCCTGCCATCAGGCTCTTCCTCAGAGAATCCTCCCCCAAGGTAGCCCCGATATCTCTGCGCTCAACTATTTGCAGAGGCACATCTAAGGAACCTGAATTTAGCTGTATGGCAAGTGTCCTGGCTTCTTCTAGGTTCAGACCGGTAATAACCCCTGTCTCCTTAATCACGGCTTGCACTGTCGGCGCCGAAATGAGCTTATCATCCAAGAATATGCCCAGAGGTTTCTGCAAGTTGCGTTGGGTAATCTGCTCAAAAAGGATGGCGCCTTCCGTGTTCCATTCGAAAGACACCTCAGGCTCATTGGTCTGCGGCGCTAAAACCACCTGGGCAGTTGGCTTTAAATACTTGCCGGCAAGCTCCCTTTCCTGGTCGTCGCTGCCGGTAGCTGTAGCTTTAACCCATTGCTCTTTGCCATTCTCATCGAGTATCGGCTTGCCAGCCTCATCAACCTTAAGTTCCCTGAAATCGAGTTCAGCCGTCTGGCCGATAAGCTTCATCGCCTCGTCAATATCCTTGACTCCGGGGAGCTGAACGAGAACGAAGCTACCTCGTTCGTTCCGAATTGTCTGGACTATGGGCTCGGTAACACCATAAGCATTAACTCGCCGCTCGATTTTCCGCTTCACACCGTCGATAACGTCAGCATCTTTCTGCGCCGGGTCTTTCTTGGTTAAGTCGATACTGTAAACTAAATGGCTGCCCCCCTTAAGGTCAAGCCCCAATTTGAACTCATCCCTGCCAAATATTCCGTTACCTGGCAATATTACCCACAGGGTGAAACCAAAAAGAATCAGTATAAAAATGAGCAGAGGGGCGTTTCCTCTTTTCAACTAATCACCTGTTCCTAACAACATTAATTATCTCCAACTGTCACTCTGAATCTCCACTTGTCACTCTGAGCGAAGCGAAGAGTCTATAGAGATTCTTCGGTCGCGCAGTTTACACTGAGTCAGATTCTTCAGTCGCTTCGCTCCTTCAGAATAACATTAACGAAAGACTCCCTCAGAATGACAAAAATCTCACTCTGCTGCATTAACAGGCCATGCCGCACTGTCGTTTCTCCAATTCCTTGCGCACTAGCTCTATCGCCTCTTCCCTCGTGCTTAACTCACCAGCCACCTGAGCCTCACGCACCTCAGTCAGAAGTTCACCAATCAGACGCCCCGGACTCAAGCCAAAAATGTCCATTAAATCATGCCCATCAATTAGCTTAACCGGCAAAACCTCAGCCTCCTGCTTCAAGTGCTCAGTCAATATATAGCCAATCAGCTGATTATGCTGCTGCCATTCCTCAATGTCAAGCCGAGGACCATTAGTAGCCAGATAATCAGCCAGGGCTAAAAACAGAACGTCGATACCGGCACCTTCAGTATCACGAAAATACCGATAAACAGCACGACTGGTAGGCAAACCATCATTGGCCATCTGGGCGGGGCGGAGATGGTGATAAACCAGATTCTCCACCAATCTTATCTCCCGGCTGCTGAACCGCAGCCTCTCCAAAACTCCAACCGCCGTAGCTGCCCCCTGCTTGGCATGTCCTAAAAAACGTGTTCTGCCTGTTTCCTCAACCGTCTTGGTCGCTGGTTTAGCAATATCATGCATCAGTGCCCCCAGCTTAAGCAGCAGCCTGCGATTGCTGCCGCTGGACACCTCTTCATCGAAATGCCGGCTTATCTCTTCCGACCACGGGGTCACGGTTAACAAATCGTCCTCACCATATTTCCACTTGCTCTCTCGCAGCAAGAACTCGGCCGTTGCCACGGTCTCCACTGAATGGTTGAAGACATCCCAATAGTG
>JAPLHH010000202.1 GCA_026389735.1 Chloroflexota bacterium
TCCATGTTTGTATCCTAAATGTTATTTTTACTTTGTCAAGCACATTCTTTCTCAAATTATACTAGACATCGGCGTTTTCGTGAGTATAATGATTGTGACAGGAGGCGTCCATGGACAAAGCAAGAATCGTGGAACTAGAGAAAACCCTGACGGAAGCCCAGGATGCCTACTACAATGGCACTTCGATCATGTCGGATGCTGAGTATGACGCTTTTTCCGACGAACTGCGCGATCTGGACCCCAAGAATTCTGTTCTAACTAAGGTTGGTGCTGCGCCGAAGGACAATCGGCTCCAGAAGGTCAAGCATGACATTCCAATGGGATCGCAGGATAAGGTAAATTCCCAAGGCGAATTCGAAGCCTGGGTCAAGAAGACCGGAGCAGATAAGTTTGTGGTTCAGGAAAAGCTCGATGGTCTTTCTGTCGAAGTTCTTTATAAGAAAGGTAGGCTGGTCCAGGCATCAACTAGAGGCTCAGGAACCGAAGGGGAAGATGTTACCCACACTGTTTCCAAGATGCAGAACGTGCCGGATACGCTCGGGGATTTTACCGGGTCGCTACGCGGAGAGATCATCTTTAGCAAGAGCGCGTTTGCCAAGCTCGACAAGGGAGAGTATTCCAATCCCAGGAATGCTGCCGCTGGAATTACCCGTAGGAAGGATGTTCATAAGGCCATTCCTACTCTGCAGGTAATTTATTTCGACTGCATCACCGACAAACTTACTTTCGACAAAGAACACCACAAGATTCGGTTTATGGAAAACCAGCTAAAGTTGAATTGTGTCCCAACTAAGGTTGCTGGGTTGGATAACGCGATCAAGTGGTTCGATCATTATCAGAGTAAGCACCGGGCCGAATTGGATTACGAGATCGATGGTCTTGTCATAAAGGTTAATAATCTCTCAGAACAAGAAGCACTGGGAGAAACAGATGATCGTCCAAAGGGCCAGATTGCTTGGAAATTTTCCGCTGAAATGCGGAAGACTAAGCTTCTCGGAATTGACTGGGATGTTGGGCTCACTGGAAGAATTACACCCGTGGCCAATTTGAAACCGGTCCAAATTGGTGGGGTAACTGTTTCGCGGTCTAGTTTACACAATGTCAGCAACATGAAGAAGCTTGGTGTATGGATTGGTGCAGAAGTTTTGATTAGTCGGCGGGGGGATGTAATACCGTACATTGAAGAAGTAGTGAATCCGGATACTGCCGTTGGAGCACCCTATCCTACCACGTGTCCTGTCTGCGCTAACAAAACAGAATTCGACGGAGAGTATCTGGTATGTAAAAACCCTGCGTGCCCTGCCAAAACCAAAGGCGACATTCTTAAGTGGATCAACGTTTTGGACATCGATCAAGCGGGAGAAGCATTTGTAATCGCAGCTGTCAAAGCCGGATTCATTAAGGATCCGGCGGACCTTTATGTGCTTTCAGAAACTACAATTAGCACTCTTCCGGGGTACGGTTCGAGTAGCGCAAAGACGTTGGTTAAAAACATTAACAAGTCCAGAGAACTGGCATTGCCAAAATTCCTAGCTGCGCTGAACATTCCAAATGCTGGTAACTCTACGTTCGAGGCTTTGGATAAGGCTGGGTTCAATACTCTACAGAAGATCCAGGCTGCTACATGGAACGATTTTGCCGGTATCAGTGGGATCGGTGATATCACCGCTAAGGCCGCAGCTTCTGGATTGACTAAGAAGCGGGATTTGATTCAGCGGCTTATCACTAATGGTGTAACCATTAAGAGAAAGATCATTGGTAAGCTTACTGGAAAAAGCTTCTGCTTTACCGGCGAGATTTCTATAAAGCGCGGAGACGCATTCAAGCTGGTAGAGTCTATGGGTGGTGAAGTAAAGTCCAGTGTGAGCCGTGGGCTAACCTATTTGGTCCAGGCTAACAAGAATTCCGCGTCTGGTAAAGCACAGAAGGCCAGGACTTACGGGACACAGGTGCTTGGCGAAAAGGAGTTCTTCGATCTGGTTGAATTTTCACTCAAGCGGCTAAAGGCATTGAACTAATGGCCAGTCAGAATACAATTATTGGTTATCTCTGTTGGTGGACTATGGGAACGATCCGGGTCACCCGCACAGAAGTATTTAGCCTATTGGAGAAATTCAAAATAGGTTATAAACTTCCCAGCGCGGTAAATTGCCAGGTGTTCCTTCAGTCTATTCGCGAAGTAAGTGCCAAAACAGGTAAGGAAATTTGGAAGATAAAGAAGTCTTCTGGGCAATACAAATTTGCCATAGCAGAGCAAGACAGGGCAGTTACTGTGGCGTTGAATACTGATACTGGAGAAATATTTTCCAGTGATATGGATCACCCAATTGTAAAGCAAGTCACTGATACATATTGTACGCATAAGGAAGAACTTACACCGACACAGCTTAATCAAATGATTTCTAGTCTTCTATCACAGTTATCCCCCGTGTGCATTCAAGATCCGTGGCTTATTGAGTTTGTCCCATTCTTATTCGCAGATCGCCTTGTTAAGATCCAGGCGCTAGTCATTGCACTTCCCATTGGGTGCAATTTCTATGCTATGCCACAAATCGATTCTGAAGCTACCACGCTTCCAATTTATAAGGGACTACATACTGCTGTGGACGCGCGCTTGGATGAAATAGATCGGGATGTAACCGAAGTTAAAACTAATCGACGGAATGCAATAAATATTAGAATCGCGGAGCTACAGAAGCTGCGTGAAAAGATCGAACTTTACCATGGTCTGCTGCAATTCAAGGTCGATTATCTCTTGGAGCGTATTGTAAAGCTTGAGAAAATAGCCAATGCACGCCTGCTGGAGTGCCGGCAGTGCACTGAACCCACCCTTGCGGTATAATGCTAGGAGGCTTACAGTGAAGCTGGAAAAGAAGCTCGCACAGCTAAAGATGGCACGGCGAAACAAGAAGTTAACTCTACGCACGCTGGAGAATAAGGTTGGAGTTTCCCGACAAGCACTTTCTGCTTATGAGCGTGGTGAATACCCGCCAGGCGACGATGTATGGGATAAGCTCAAGAAGGTTCTTGGCCTGGAGGGAGAGGTTTCGGACTGGTGGGGACGTTCGGCGCACTCTGGCAAGTCAAAGATGTACCACGATGGCGACCGCTGTAGAATCAAGGGCTGCGACGATACCCCCGTCAGCAAGGGCCTTTGTAGACGCCATTACCAACGGGTGAGATACTACAGGAAGACCTATGGCTATACACCAAGAATTGACGAGACTTGAGAAGATAGCAAAAAATCTGGGCTATGAAGTAGCTTACTGTAGTAGAAATAGATGTATTGTAGATCATAAGATAATCACTATAGAACCACGACAGAGTACCATTCATAAAGTATTCGCACTCGCCCATGAGATTGGGCACGCCGCGACCCTGCCAAAATGTAAGAAAGGACTAAAGTGCCTGACCAGAGAAGGCAATGATAGATCTTGGTCAACCCTGGAATCCGAGTTTTGTGCTTGGTCGTATGCAGACAAACTAGTTAGAAATATGGCTCTGTACTCAAGGGACTACCTCAACTTCAAGCATCACCATTTTGGCGCTTACTCTAGGTTATAAATGAAAGTAATTAACTCAGTGAAGGCAGCAAAAGAACGACTGTTCTCCGTCGATGTCGCGTACGCGTTCCCATACCAAATTCAGCAGTCTATTTTCGAGACACTTTGGGCATTGATAGAGAATAAACTACCAACCGACATGTATACTACACATTCTGACGAACTAGTTGCAGCGCAGAACATGGTTCCAAAGGGCATTAGGTTTACGGTAACATTTAAAGTGAACAAAGACGCCACATTCAGGATTCTCAAAGTTTCAGGCCATGACATAGACGCTTCTTTCTAGTAACAATTCTTAATTTTTACAGTGCACATAAGCTATAATGGGTTCGAGCGTGGGAGGCTTGTACCATAATGGCTAGGATTCTAATTGTAGACGATGACGCGGTAATACTTGAGATGATCAAGGATATTCTTACCAAGTACAAGGAAACACAATATAAATCTGTGTGGGAACTTGATATAACTACCGTTACTGACCCGGTTGTTGCGCTGAGCCTTATAGAAGAGCACAACTTTGAATTAATCATTACTGACATACTCATGGCTAAGCTCGATGGTTGGGAATTGATAAGGCAGATCAGAAAGAAGTTTCCCCAGTTCACCGTTCCAATAGTTGTAATTTCTGCAATACAAGGGGTGGGGTTAGAATACGAAAGCATGAAGCATGGAGCCAGTGCATGGTTTCATAAGCCACTAC
>JAPLHH010000278.1 GCA_026389735.1 Chloroflexota bacterium
GCGCTTCCTCAATGAAGTAGATGCTGCCTGTGTCTACGCTAATGCCAGCACCCGTTTCACGGACGGCAGTCAGTTTGGCCTGGGAGCTGAAATAGGTATCAGCACGCAAAAATTCCATGCCCGCGGCCCAATGGCGCTAAGGGAAATTACCAGCTACAAGTGGATTATTATCGGCGATGGGCACGTCCGACCTTAGTCTAACCCGGCTAAAGCTGCCTTCTGGATGGTAAACAACTGCCTGATGCCCTTTTCGGCTAGCGCCAGCAGAACGTCGACCGCTTCCTTGGAGAAAGGCTTGCCTTCTGCGGTGCCTTGTATTTCCACGAATTCTCCCTTATCCGTCATCACCACATTGAAGTCAACAGCCGCCTGATAGTCTTCTTCGTAGCACAGGTCGAGTAGCGCCTCTCTGCCGACAATGCCAACGCTGGTAGCAGCTACCGCACCCTTCAGTGGAATTGATGACAGCATACCTCGTTTCTTTAGATTATGTAACGCCACAAACAGAGCTACATACCCACCAGTTATAGCTGCCGTCCGGGTGCCGCCATCCGCCTGCAATACATCGCAGTCAACGGTAAAAGTCCTTTCGCCCAGAGCTGCCAGGTCAGTAACCGCCCTCAAGCTCCTACCTATAAGTCGTTGTATTTCCTGATTTCTACCGGCCGTTCTCTCAGGAGAGATGCTACGAGGAGTCCGGGTCAGCGTAGAGCGGGGCAGCATGGCATATTCAGCGGTAACCCAGCCTGTACCCTCACCTTTTAGGAAATTGGGAATCCTATCCTCTACACTCACAGAGCACAGCACTCTGGTTCGCCCCAGTTCTATCAACGCTGAGCCTTCAGCAAAGGCCTGGTAGCCCAGGCTAATATTTATTGGTCGAAGTTCATCGCTGGAGCGACCGTCTATTCTTTTCATCGAACCTTGCTTTCTTATCTGCACAGTATAGCATTGATTTCCGCGGCACAACAATGGCCGAGCCAGAGAGTTTCTTGGCAAATGTTCGTATTGTCATTCTGAGCCCTTCATTACGGTCATTCTGAGCCTGTCGAAGAATCTAAGCTTTAGCGAGATTCCTCGGTCGCTGAGTTTAATCCTCAGTAGAGATCCTTCGGTCGCCCGCTCCCTCAGGATGACAAAACATGAAGGACCCTTCAAAATGATATTAACGAAGCGCTCAGAATAACATATGACGAAGGGCTAGCAATAATGACTGTAGCCACAATTGACCTCTTACAACAACCAATGTTACCATGTCTAATTACACCTTTGAATGACATCAACCTCTGGGCATTAGGTGGCACAGGATTAGTAGCTGGCCTTCTGGGCTCGATGTTAGGAGTTGGCGGCGGTATACTTATCGTGCCCATACTCACCTTAGCTCTACATTTGCCAATACAGGTAGCCATCGGCAGCAGTCTGGTAGCCATCGTCGCCAATGCGTGCACCGCTGCCGGCATCTACACTAAAGCCCGGTTGACGAATATAAAGCTCGGCCTGCTTTTGGAAACAACGACCATACCCGGTGCCATCATAGGCGGTTTTGCTGCTGCCGTAATCGCCACTTCTATATGAAGTGCCCTTTTCGGACTTGTACTCATCTACGTCGCTTACACCATGGTTACAGGCCAGCACTTCATGTCTGTCGACAATCAGCCCGATAACCATTCAGTCGAGCCCGGTAACTCTTTAGATAGTTTATCCAGCTCGATGAC
>JAPLHH010000190.1 GCA_026389735.1 Chloroflexota bacterium
AGCCCTTGCCTCGCCTTGCCTCGAATGCCGCCGACCTTTCGATTCCAGGCTTTAGCATGGAAGGCAACCCTATGTAAAGGGCCGATATCCCGTCGCCTTAGCGACACCTGTTCGCCAGGCCCGGGCAGCGGGGTAAGTTGCCTGAAACCGCCGGCAAGTTTCAAGCAGCTATTATTATAGAATAGGGAACCAGATGTTACACTACTTTCATGACAGCCTGGTCGAGGTAGCACTGAATTTGCCCATTTCTGAACATTTTGGACGATTGTTGAGTGGCACTTAGTTATGTAGCCTGGACGCCTAGTCCTTGGAGGACTGTAGCGGAACCCTGGTCATGACGGCCAGGCTTTGCAGCTCAACAACAGAAACGTCAACTGACTCCCGGTTGATGATGTAGGCAAATTTGTCATCTGGTGTAATGACAATGCCCATTGGGTCACAGCCGATATTGCTCCTATAGCTCATCATCTTCAAACTGGATGTGTCCACGCTCATAAGAATGTAGTTATCCCCGCAAGCGAGATAGGCAACTGAACCACTTGAATTGAAGGCAAGTTGGGGAGCTATTCCCATCTCCCAAACCGGATACCCAAAAACCTGCACGAGATCAATGGTTTTCACCACCTTGTTGGAAGCAACCTCAATAATCTTGAACTTTGGCTGAGAAAACTGCCACCAAAGGTGTTTTCCGTCAGGGGTAATAGCTAGAGGCGCAAGGTAACCCGCACCATACTCCTCAGGCTGAGTGTCTATCCTTCCTATTACTTTGTCGCTAGCCGTATCTATAATCACAAGTCCTCCCTTGTCGACGGGATTATTGCAGCGTGATACATAGGCTACGCTTCCATCGGGAGTTGTAACTATCCTCGCCCCGCCTAGTCCAATATCTATTCGCTTGAGGATAGCCCCTGACTTAGGGTCAATCACAGCTACCTCGGAGAGCAGAAGTCCGGTAACATAGGCTTTGGGCTGATTGGGAATTAAGCCTATGCAACTGAGGTCGCCTTGGGAAGGTATAGAGATGTCTCTAATCACCCGGCTCGTAAAAGTATCAATTACCGTCACTTTCGAACCACCCACAACGTAAAGGAATCCATCGAGTCCGACGTGACAATATAACACTCTGTGGTCGAAGGCGATGCCAGTAACCACCGAATTAGTCTGGGTGTCAATCATAAAGATTCTTAATTTCTGTGCTTCGTCCCACGGTGGATCGGCCCACGGTTCCCTGATAGCGTACACAAGCTTGCCGTCAGGACTCATCGTTATCAGTCGTCCCCACACATCGCCGATAGCCAGCTGAATAGCCTTGACAATGCGATTAGCATTGATATCGGCTACCAGAATAGCATCAGCGTCCCATGCTACAATATACGCACGTTTGCCATTTGGGTGAAAGACTATGTTTCTTAAGTCTGTCTTGAGCCCCGGCATACTCCCCAAACCCAGAACGTCCAGAGAAAGCTCACCAGCAACAGTGTTGCTCGACACGTCAATAGTAAAAATCTTCTGTGCTGAAGTGGTTGAGAGATAGGCGAGTCGGCCATCAGGCAATACCCGAATCCAGCTAGGACCTCCGGCTACTGATATTTCACTGATTACCGCTCTTGCCTTTAGGTCAATAACGAAAACTTTATTAATTCCTACGTCGGGTTGCGCGTAGCCACCGACATTCCAGCCGGAAGGCACGTACAGCTTGGTATCATCGCCGGCGACATCCATCCTGCCTGGGCAGCTTTCCCCGGGTAGATTGCCAATGGGAATATAATCCCTCACGGCATTAGTGCTGGTTTCCACAAGGTAAACCCCGAATTCGGTGGGGCGTTGGCAGGCCAAGAAGAGGAGCGAGCTATCATGCGAGAAAACCATGTCGTATATTACGCTGCCGCCGGGCAAATCTATTTTGTTAACTATGTGGTCGGTATCAACATCAATGACCTCGATGACACCCGGACGAGCATCGAAGAAAGTGGCGTAAGCGAAATGGCCATCAGGCCTGACGATGACCCCATGAACAGCGTAATGCATTTCTACGGTGCCCACAACCTGGTTAGTGGCAGTGTTAATTATTGAGATATTCTTGGTCAGTGCATTAGCAGTATAGATCTTTTCGCCGCCTAGGGTCATGTCTAATCGCAGGGGCCACTCCCCACGAAATCCGTTGCTACAAAGCTCAATGACTTGGGTCACTTCCTCGCTGGCTGTGTCTACCACCACAACATTATTCGTGCCAGTGCAGGTGACGTAGAGATACCTACCGTCAGGGGTGAGCACGGCATCTGAAGCCTTGGCACTAAAGGTCTTTCGCCACTCTAACTCCGTGGACGGAGCAGGCGTAGGTGTCGGGACAGATTCAGGGCCAGCGGTTGGTGCTTGCGCAGGACCGATACAGCTGACTAGCATAACTAACTGGGCTGCTAGAATAGAGGTCATAACTAGAAAAAGGCCTTTATAAGTCCAACGTCGACCAATGGTTGTGTTTCTTTGGTTCGCTTCCCAAATGCCATTGTCGCTCTCGATAGTGGCATCTGTCAAAGTAGTCGTGAACCAGAAATTTCCTTTATAGCTTGATGAACATTCCGCTATTTTATTACTTCAGGGCATACAGTTGGTCAGGTCGCTAGTGCTCATTATATACTTCACACGGGACTGG
>JAPLHH010000005.1 GCA_026389735.1 Chloroflexota bacterium
AAGGAAACTTCGGCTCTACAGGCTAAGGTGGATACTGCCCAAATCCAGGTCCAAGTTAGGCAAGGAACTCAAGAGGCACTCGAGAAATTGCAGTTAAAAGTTAACGAAGCCAAAGCTGCCCGTGATGCCTTCCAGCAACCGCTGGATAGCTTTGCCGCACAGCGAGCCAAGGTAAACGGCGACCTAAGCAAAGTAACCAGCCTGCTGCCGGGCACTGTTGAGCTAAAGTCAATCACCTGTGGCGAAAGCCTGAACATAAGCGGCACTGCTCCTGATGAGGCAACGATTTTGGGCTATCAACGTAATTTAAGAGACACCGGCAGATTCTCAGAGGTGCTTTTGTCTAATATGCAAGAGGTGAAATACAACAAGTGGGAATTCACCTTGATACTGAAGTAGCGGTATCTAATCGCTGTCTTTTCCCAGACTGCTTATTTGCTGGCATTCTGATGAAGCGGAGCGACCGAATAATCTTGCTGATGGTACGCACCGGGGATAGGAAGAGCTTAGATTCTTCGCTACGCTCAGAATGACACAAAGGGAGGGGGTCAGGATGACAAGGGGTGCTCAGATGACAGATAGAGGGCACGAATGACAATGGAAAAGGGGGTGAGAGATTTAGAATGGAAATCTTAAATTTACTTCGCCAGGCTGAGGCTAAAAAAGCTTCAGATTTGCATCTGATAGTTTCCTGCTCTCCGTTGTTGCGCATTGACGGGGCTCTCCAGCCGATGGATGGTATCTCCAAGCTCACCTCTGGGGACATAAGCCAGGTCTTTTCCCAGATAACTACGCCGCAGCAGAGAGAAATCTTCAGTCGTGACCTGGAGCTGGACTTTGCCTACTCTATGCCTGGAGGCGGACACCTGCGGTGCAATGCTTGCCAGCAACAGGGGTCTATCAGCCTGGCTTTTCGCTTGCTGCCGCCGACCATACCGACCCTAGATGAGCTCGGTTTGCCCCAGATATGTAGAGACCTGATTACTAAGCCAAGGGGGCTGATTGTAGTTACCGGTCCTACCGGCTCAGGCAAAACTACAACATTGGCTGCCATGATTCAGTACTTGAATAACACCGAGCAATGCTATATAGTCACTATTGAGGACCCGGTAGAATATGTGCACACAAATAACAAGTGCGCTGTCTCCCAGCGAGAGCTGGCGGCTGATACTCTGTCCTTTGCCGCTGCCCTGAAACATGTGCTGCGGCAAGACCCGGATGTTATACTGGTGGGTGAGATGAGAGACCTGGAGACGGCTGCCGCAGTGCTGACGGTAGCCGAGACCGGGCATTTGATTTTGTCCACGGCGGTGCTCATAGTTGTGCTGTGCCAGGTTTTGGTGCCACGAATCAATGGTGGCAGAGTAGCCGCGGTGGAAATCATGCTGGCCAATCCAGCAGTAAAAAATTTGATCCGCGATGGCAAGACCCATCTTCTGCCGAACACCATCCGCACCAATAGCCAGTCGGGCATGCAGACACTGGATGATGCCCTGGTTGCCCTTTACCATAAGGGGGTAATTGAGCGAGCGACGCTGCTAGCGTACTGCCAGGACACCGAGGAGGTGGAAAAACTCATCGGTGGGAACAGGGCAAGGTAAAGACCCTATGTAGCTGCGACCCTTTAGGGACACCTTCGACAGAGCAAAGCCATGTACAGAAAATGCTGAAGAGACACTAAAATCTATTCTTTGATGCATTAAAAACGTGCAGGGGTAGACCTTGGTCTGCCCCTGCATTTCTACTTAGGAGATGTTAATTTTTAGCTGTCGTCCGAGTAAATACTGCCGCTATGTGTTTATCACTTTGCAGTTTGGCCCGTTATTGCGCCCGTAGTTGCATCCCAGGTGTAAGTATAATGCTCCGGCTCCGTCAGAAGGTAGCCACCGCTAACTAACAGATCAATAGTAGCGGGTGGGACTCCAAGATTGTCTGCCTGGTAGGCTACTATGGCAGTCTGTACATTGTGCTGATCCGTAAGCGCAGCTTCAGTCGCGCCTTTGCCGATGAACTTGCCGACGCTCAGGGTGACCACGCCAGCCAGGACCGCAAGGATGCCGATCACCACTAATAGCTCAATCAGGGTGAAACCTTTCTCCCCCAGGCCCTTACCGCTGGGACTGAAGACCTTGTGTAAGGTTTTTGCAAGTCTCCTCATTTTCTGTTATCTCCTTTCCTTTTATTTCCAACCGGGCTAAGAATAGTCCGTTTAAATTGGAGCCACCTTTATTATCCTACAATTTGTATTTATAATAAATAGCCCATTGGTCACTTTTCACATGGTAAAAAAGTACTAGTTGGTGCATTTACAACCCGACTCTTTCACCCCTTTCCCTTTCCCCGGTGAGAGAAAAGCGCCCCCTATACCTTGAGAAGGGGCTAATGATATAATCTCGCTGATATGAGAAGATGCTCGCTACCATCGAAAGAGGGCTACTTTGGTAAAAAGCATATTGGACTATTCCGTGTGAGCTCAGTTTCACCATGAAGACATTGATAAACTCTAAGAAGTAGAATTCAGGTTATGCCTCATAATAGCTGCCGATGATAGGTTTGTGGTTAATCCTATTTTTCTTACTTGGCGCTGCCATTGGTAGCTTCCTTAACTTGGTCGCTGACCGACTGCCAGCAAATGGCTCAATCATTTCGCCACCATCACATTGTCCTGAATGTCAGCGTAGGCTTTCTGCCAAAGATGTGATTCCGATCTTTAGCTATCTATGGCTGAGGAGACGCTGCCGCTATTGTAAGGCACCTATCCCGATGCGTTTACTTTGGGTAGAGCTAGGTACCGGGGTTTTATTTGCTTTCCTGTACTGGAACTATGGACTTGGCTGGGAACTGGGGGTAATCGCTTTCTACTGCTGTTTGTTTATTGTTCTTTTAATCACTGACTTGGAGCACAATATGCTGCCTAACAAGATTATTTATCCGGGGATGGTTATTGCTCTAATTTTAGCCATTTCAGGCTCCATATTTGGCTTTGGGTTGACAGGTGTCACCGGCTCAGGTTTTAGACTATGGATTGTTAACGCAGCTATCGGCGGTGGTATCGGTTTTGGGTTGCTGCTTATCCCGGCTCTTATTTACCGTGGTGGCATGGGCTGGGGGGATGTCAAGCTGGCGGGATTGATAGGCTTGGTCACCGGCTTCCCACTGGTTTTCGTAGCCATGTTTTTGGCCATAGTTAGCGGTGGCTTAACAGCTGCAATTCTGGTACTGGTTAAACTAAAAAGTCGTAAAGATACTATACCCTTCGGTCCTTTCCTATCTTTAGCCACCATAGCAACATCATCATAAAAATAGCAGAAGGGAAAAACTCTAAGGTTTTTTCCTCGCTACTATCCTACTAATCATAAAATAGGAGAAACGACTGAGCTTTCGGCATCGAGTAGGTATTGGTAACAAATAGTAGCCTCCCAATACCTCCCCTCATTGGTCCTGAGACAAGGTTTAATTTAGCAAGAAACCTAGCCTAAATGTACCGAACCAGGTAGGAGTTTGTGTCTGGGTGTCAAGAATGAACTTAACGCTTGCCAAACATTAGGAAATCTATCTTGTGCAATTGAACATCAGAAGAGACTACCCCTCGAAATCACGGAGCCCCTCAGGACTAATAGAACGCCGAAATGACTGCGTGATTTCGAATTTAGCTCGACCGGCAGTGCAGCCATCCAAACTACGCATAACGCCATGAAACCGATGATAGGGTATTGAAACCAGCAGGTCATCAGACTTGTAGCCTTTAATCTTCCGACTGGTATAATCCATGAGGCTCACGTTTAGTTCCCCGGTTACCACGGGGTAAGCTACAGCTTGATGGCAGGTTGAGCCACACATCTCCAGCTTCGGAGGTATGCCTGTCTCATAGCCATCCAGTGTGACCAGCCGACAGGCTTGCAAGGCGTTACAGATAAACAGCACCACATCAGGCTCAAACTCCGCCTTCTCCAGGGGCGATAAAACAACATGTTCAGCAAGACCTAGAGGCGGAGGAGCAGTGAGATATTGCATCCTGTGGAGAGCTGCTATCGAGCAGAAAAGCTTCTCCCCTTTGACCAGAAATTCTTTCATAGCCTTGTCCCCCTCACCCTCCGGCCGCTCCCCCAATCCCAGATGCCAGGTTCCACCTCCGCAAGCTGACGTCGAAGCCGTAAGGTCAATGACCTTCCCATCCCGAGCCTGGATAAAAGCATTGCAAACACGGTGTTTGCCCTTAGCGGCATTAGAAGGTGGCTCCATCGAATAGGTGATGGCTACCGGGCTCCCTTCCAACCCAAGAACCTCTTCTATTTCACTCGCATAGTCTTGCCACTTCATCCTGCTCCTCCCTTGTTATGGTCTCTTACCTGCGATTTTTCGACCTTCTCGACCTCAATGGTGCATTCTGTGACCAAAGCGGCAAAGGCACCCAGAGCCGCCAGAACCGGGACGGCCATAATCCCTATTGCCGCTGCCGGTGCACCTATTGACAACGGAATCTCCAGTACAGCTTTACCTTCATGGATGACACGCATGCGCCTGATATTGCCCTCATGTATAAGCTGCTTGACTTTATCAACCAATTCGCCTCCCGATATAGTAAATTTTTCGTTAGTAGCCATCGATCACCTCCTTTGTTCGGTTGTTTACTAATGTAGCGGCGAGGCTTTAGCCTCGCTAGTAATTCTGAGCCCTTCGCTCCCTGTCATTCTGAACCCTCCGCCTTTTGTCATTCTGAGCGCAGCGAAGAATCTCACAGCGCTCAAGACAGGCTCCGCAAAGAATCCAGAGACCCTTCGCTATCGCTCAGGGTGACACTTAAAACATAACTTCAGGCGACCCTAAATGGTCGCAACTAAATTGAAAACGGACCGCTGATAAATACTCTCAATTACTCCTTCTTGTACCAGCCTCCCCCAAATACCCCACATTAAGTATAACACATGGTTGCACTGGCAATAATCTTTCAGACCGTTATCTCTGATGTCATTGCGAGCCGAAGGCGTGGCAATCCCAAAAGGTCAAAAATTAAAATTTAAAGGTCAAAAT
>JAPLHH010000316.1 GCA_026389735.1 Chloroflexota bacterium
CCGTCGAGTTCTTGTTCAAATCGTGCAGTGTCGAAACTAAGCCTCCCTTTGTCAAAGTCAATAGCTATGCCGGGAAAATTCTGCGATGCTTGAACATACATATCTTCATACAAGCTCACTTTGGGAAGCTGAGGCCAGAACGGGATATCCAGGCTCAAGGCGAGCTTTAGCGCCTGCTCAACATCTCTATGAGGCATTATCCCCATAGCGGTAGTGCTGCATCGCGCCTCAAATGCTATCATGAATTTCTGGTCTCTCTTCTCACAAATATCCCCTAAATCATAGCACGAGGGCAGTAAAATCTTGAATGTCCTTTAAGGAATTTCTTGACACCGATGAGGGTTGGTTCCAATCCCGTTTCGAGGATTAGGTTCTGTTCAATCTGATTGGTTTGTTACCTTTAACGAAAAATATGCGTGTTCTTTAAAATCGCTGGTATTTCTCACATTCCGACCACACGGACCTTCTGAATTTTGTTAGTCTCCGACTTAAGATTGAGTAGTTCATCCTCCGCGAACAGCCTCCACCCTTTTCTGTCTCTGTATTCGGCATCCTGTACGATGTTTTGTCTAATCCAGCGAAACAGCGTGCTCTTACCTATGCCAACTATCTGACAAACTTCAGCAGTCCTATAATAAATTCGGCCATCTATTTTTACAGGCATATGCAACACCCCCTAAGGCTGATTGAATATAGTCTAAGACTCACTTGCTTCCTCGTCAATCACCCATTAGTAACCCTACTTTCGTATGGGAACTAAGATTGTCTTACACTCTACTAGCTTCCGCAGAGTCGACCAATGCAGGAAGCGAAGAAACTCAACTGGTGAATTCAGGTTATCCCCGAAATCAGAAGGGCTGGATTTTCCCGATGCCGAGATATCCAGCCCTTGCATTTTACAAGTAACTTAACAGGCTTTAGTGCAAATACAGGCGGTATTTACTTAGGCACTGGGATTCAGGACGCGCCCAACAAAGAGAATGGCACCCGTCTCAATGTCGCGAATTAGGAAGATGAAGGGGCGGTCTATGGTGACTTCCACAAGAGGTTCTACGGGTGCTGATGTTGTTCCGACAATCACTGCGGTGGCAGCAGCAGCCTCGGTGCCAGCTTCATCCACGGCAACGAATGCCTTATGTATAACGTCTGATATGAACAGCTCAGGATTACCAGTCATTCCGGAGAAATCCGCGTCATCAGGAGAAAAGGCATCTCGCATGCCCATCCCAGCGAGGGTGTCCTTCAGGCTGAATTCTGAGTCAAATTCAAACTGGGGCATCGTCAGGGTGACCTGAGCGTTTTGCAGGCCACCTATGATGTCAAAGACCCTCTGAGCCTCGAGGCCTTCCTCAAAGGCCTGGAACTGGCCTGTTTCAGGCAGGAGGATAACCATGGAGAGTTCACAGCCGTCATAGAGGAGCTCAACTGCCTGGTATCCTTCCCCCTCGGTGTAGTTGAATGACTCCGTCTGTTTCATCATCGGCACGCTGACCTGCCCGCTGTCAAGCAGGTAGAACGGGCCGTTTACTGTTATTTTCTCGTTGAAAGGATACTCCCAGGCAGCATTGAAGTAGATAGCATTGGTTAGCACAAGGCGGGTCAGCGCATCGATCGCGCCTTGTGGGATAAGGTCTTTAATGCGACCTTCCGTCTGGTCGCTGACCCACTTATTGATGGCAAGGCGAGACTCTTCCGTCTCCGTTATGAAATCCAGTATTCTCAGCCCGGCACCGTAGTTCTCGGCCAGGACATCGAGGAAGGCGCGCAGGAAGCTATAGTCCTTTTGCCCCCAGATGGCATTAGCAATGTTCAGCTTGAATCCCTCTCCATCCTTACCCGCAGCACCTTCACCCCTTTTGGCAAGTTCGGCATCAAGCCAGTTAAATGCCGGGTGCAGCCTATCCTGTTCCAGCATGAATTGAAGGGTATCGGCCATCTGCTGAGCGGTTTCGTTACGCGCTCCAGCGTATGTCATCGCCAGCGCCAGCGAAATGCTGTAGGGAGAGTAGAAAAGATTACCCTCCTTCCCTTTAAGGGCCTGGTAAAGATTGAAGGCGAAGGCGCTGTTTCCTTCAACGAGTAATGCTTGCTCACTCGCACTGACATCCGGTGAAGTCATCCGTTCTTTATCTGATTTGACCACCTCGCCTGCTGCCGGCTGAGCACAGGCTATCACCGGCAGCAGCAACACCAGGACTAATACGATTATCAATCTCTTCATTTCGTTCACCTCCTATGAATATCTGGATTGTCTATTTTTTCCCTTCAGTTCAAATTTTGCCACTCGGAAGCGTTTCAACTTCAGGTTGAACATTGGAAGGCGGTTCCTCGGCCGGGGGCTCTTCGGGCGGGTACACAGTAGGCGTCCAGGTTGAGTATGGGAGCTGCACCTCGTTGATGTAACCCAGATCTTCCAGGTTGTTCATCTTTATCTTAGCTTGCGAGATAGTGTAGAGAACATCACCTATGTAGAGAGACCTCTCCACCGAAAAGGGAGAGTAATAGTAGTAATACTGTAGTTCAGGGTCGGCGATATTCTCAATATGGGTGATTCTACCTTCCAGACTGATACCTCCGTCCAGGGAGACATGGAATATGTAAGCTCCCTGCCAGACAGGCTCGCCGTAAGCATCGGAGGGAACTCCCTCAGGATACTGCGACTCATCTATCTCCGCAACCAAAACAGGTATCACCATCAGGTTTCTGGACTTATCAAATAGAAACGCTTTCTGGTCCCACAGAGCCGGCGAATCGGTGCCCCTGTCACCTATTACATAGTTGGATATCTCTACCGGGTTGTTGACATCGCTGACATCAAAGAGCGCTATCTTCAGTCCTTGATACCAGGCAAAGTTCCCCTTCTCTGTATCTGCCTCCACTGCTTCCTTACCTATTCCTATAAGGTGGTTTTCGTCGTAGGGATGGAGGTAGTTTGAGTAGCCAGTTATCTTCAACTGACCGAGAACTCCGGGATTATAGGGATCACTTAGATCTATGACAAATAGAGGGTCAATCATTTCAAAGGTTACCAGATAGCCTCTTTCACCCATAAACCTCGCTGAATAGATGGTTTCCCCAGGAGCGAGGTCTTCCAGTGAGCCGACGACGTTGAGATCCATATCCAGAATGTATACGTTATTCTTGGTTGTTTGCCCATGGGTTGTGGTTGCCACCCTGAAGTAGCCTCCATACTCATCCATGGAGAACTGATTGAGTACCATACCAGGGACCTCGCCGCTGGCGGCAGGCTTGATGGCAGCACCTTCTATATGAATCCGGTAGATAGAGGTTTTATCAAAATCCCCTACACCCGTTCCCCATACTGGGAAGGTCAGGTAGATGTTATTCAGAGAGACATAGAGATTGCTGCTGGCTCCCAGCAGGATTGTCTCATACGTGGGCTCCTGGTCATCGTTTTGCGTGTTTATGGCTATGATAGTCGTGTACATGTAATAGTTGTCAGAAACATCGGAATAGTAGATATCTGTGGCAGGTATTTCCGTCTCATTGCCGCCAGAAGAAACCTTGGGAAGGTTTGGTTCATCGTTTTGTTCATACACAGGCTCATTTGTCACCACATAAGCGTAATCGCCGATCATTCGCGAACTCACATATTGACCATTAGTAGAAAGCTCTCTCTGCAATTGAGGGTTTTCCCTGTCTGAGACATCGTATACCTTGATAAATATCTTGGGTGATATGTAAGGCACGTAAGACTCCTTTACAACGGGCATATCATCATAATAAACATAATAAGGCGTTTCCTGCTCAAACAAGACCAGCCTATCTCCGTTGATGAATATTCCTATGACTTGTCCCTCTAGCTCAATTTCAGATAGGATTTGAGCTTGTTCAGGTGGATAGGCCTTCACGATGATAGTCTTGTTGCCCGAAACGAGGTAAATATACTCTCCGTCGGTCTTAACGATATCTGCCTCGTCCACTCCAGCAACCTGGATATTGGTGGTAGAGTAGTCGGACGCAGCGGGAGCGGGCGCAACGGCATCGCCTTCGGCACTTCCTGCCCAAAAGCGGTCCGGCATCTTGAGCATGTCTGTATCTTGTGTGTTAGCATTCACAAATCCTTTCAACTCCTCGTAGGAAGAGAATCTGCTGATTCCCAGAGGCCCAGGATTAACCACCGTACACTGCATGGTTACCAGCACAGTCCCGATCAACATCAAGCACAAAGCCACTCTAACAACATTACTTTTCATTTTCATTCACCTCCTATAAATATTTAGACTCTTTGTTTAATTTTGCTCTTCCGTTCAAATTTGGCCATTTTGGAGTATTTCACCTCCAGATTGAAGAATCCAGAGACCGTTCGTCGCCCCAGGCTACCCGGGGCGACAGTCGAACAGTGTCAAGGTTTAGGATGCCAGTTTCACCTCACTAATGTAATCCAGATTTTCCAGGCTGTTCATCATTATCTTGGCATCCGAGATAGTGTACAGAACATTGTCTATATAAAGAGACCTCGTCACCGATAAGGGAGAGTAAGAGTAGTAATAACCTTCTTCCAGTTCGGCAGGACTTTCAATATGGGTGATTCTACCTTTGAGTTGGAGCCCTTGGTCTAGAGATATATCAAATACATATGCACCTTGCCAGACATATTCACCATATGCCGAAGGTGGAACTCCCTCAGGATACTCCGACTCATCTATTTCCGCGACCAAAACAGGTATCACCAGCAGGTTCCTGGACTTATCAAA
>JAPLHH010000008.1 GCA_026389735.1 Chloroflexota bacterium
CTAGTTAAAACCTACGGCAGATTTGTCGCTGTGGACAAATTGAACCTTCGCATAGACGAGGGCGAGGTTTTTGGTTTCCTCGGTCCCAACGGTGCTGGAAAGACTACCACAATACTTATGCTGCTTGGACTTACCGAGCCAACGTCTGGCAAGGCTCGGATATGCGGCTTCGACCCTACCAGAGAGCCGCTCAAGGTAAAGCGTATTACTGGCTACTTACCGGAAAAGGTTGGTTTCTATGAGGACTTAACCGCAAGAGAGAACTTAGATTATACTGCGGCATTAAATGGCATGCCCCGAGGAGTCGCCTCAAGGAAAATCAACGAACTCCTAGATATGGTTGGGTTGTCCGAAATGGCTGAGCATAAGGTTGGCACTTTCTCCCACGGTATGAAACAGCGCCTGGGAATTGCCGATGTCATGATTAAAGACCCTAAAGTAGCTTTCTTTGATGAGCCCACAGCCGGAATAGACCCTGAGGGCATTGAACAAGTCCTTACCCTCATCACCAATATGGCCAAACAGAAGGTGACCATTGTCCTGTCTTCGCATCAGCTACACCAAGTGCAGAAAATTTGTACCCGGGTAGGAATACTGTCCAAGGGACATCTCGTAGCTGAAGGGTCGGTGGACCAGCTGGGCAGAGAGACAATCGGTGGTGGCAAGTTTAGAATAGAAGTCCAGGTATCAGAGCCTACAAGCAGGCTTGTGAAATCCATAGAGAATATCAAAGGCGTGACCAACGTGAAAAGCTCTGGCGACCTGCTGCTTATTAGCTGTGACAAAGACTTGAGGCCTCAAATAGCCAGGGCGGTTGTTGATAGTGACAGCCTGTTAATTCAGATGAAGATTGAAGAGTATGGCCTGGATGAAATTTACATGAAGTATTTTCGCGAGTCTTAACTATGTCGGGATTGATGGCCGTTTTTTGGAAAGAACTAGCTGACCACTTTACCAGTAAGCGCTTTATTATTTTATCTCTCTTGATTTACCTGGCTGGAGTAGCAACTATCTATGTGGCAGCGCAAAATATTAGAAGCGGGATAACCGAAACCACCGAATTCATCTTTCTAAGGCTATTTATTGTATCCGGCGAAACTATACCTTTTTCTTTCCCATTCTTTCTCTCGCTTTTCATACCTATAGTCGGCATAGCCCTCGGTTTTGATGCTATAAACAGTGAGCGAACTAGCGGTAACCTTAGTCGGATACTATCACAGCCGCTTTATCGGGATTCGGTAGTTAACGGTAAATTTCTAGCCGGCCTGGTCACCTTGGCAATATTAGTGACAAGCATAGTGGTTCTTGTCGCTGGTATGGGATTACGCATGATTGGTGTACCTCCAACTGCCGAGGAGATACTCAGACTTTTTGCTTTCATCATTGTGAGCATAATCTATGGCGCTTTCTGGATGTCCTTGGCTGTCCTTTTTTCAGTTCTTTTCGGTCGGATAGCCACTTCCGCTTTGGCTTCGATAGCCCTGTGGATATTTCTTTTCTTGTTCATGTCTATGATTGCCAGAGCCATCGCCGGTGCTATTGTTCCCATTGACCAAAACTCGAGTTTGGAGCTGGTAGCCCACAATGACGAAATCTACCGTACTATCAGTCGTATCTCACCAAGTACCCTATACGGAGAGACCGTTCAAGTCTTGCTATTGCCAGAGATGGGAAATCCCAGCTCAACGTTGATGATGATAAGCATCTATGCCGCCGGGATGATACCAAGTCCCCTACGTTTAGGACAGAGTCTGTTAATTATTTGGCCACAGCTAACCAGCCTGATAGGGTTGACTGCTCTGTGCTTTGCTGCCTCCTACATCAAGTTCATGCGGGAGGAGATAAGGTCAACATAAGCCGCTCTTACCAGCCCAAGCTACATTTTAACCATTTGTCCCTGCGCTGAACATCAACATGATTTTAAAAACTCTTGTCGTCGGACCTTTTGCCAGTAATTGCTATATCGTAGGCTCGGAATCGAGCAGACGAGGGCTAATCATTGACCCGGGTGCCGAAGCCAAGCTGATTCTGAAGACTGTGAATGATTTGGGGCTGACGATTTCTCTGATTGTAGTCACTCATATGCACTTTGACCATGTTGGCGCGCTTACGACGGTTAAAGAGGGGACA
>JAPLHH010000056.1 GCA_026389735.1 Chloroflexota bacterium
CCCCTAAGTTTATCTCTTCTTCTATTCCACATGTTTTACAGTCTAGGTAAGCAGCATAATCCTCCTGAACACCACCATACCCTACTTCACCAACAACGGCATAGAGATGACCATTATTGAATTTCTCAATCTCTACATTGCTAACTGTTTGATATGTAGAGGTAACACTAAGTATTAAAGAATGATCTTTGTGTGCTTCCATGAATTCCTGTGTACCCAAAATAGTTGCCATAAGTTACCCCTCATATTCTCCCTAATACATTGCGAAAGCCAAGGTCATAGACATACATCTCAGTCTGATTATGAGCAGACTCACCATAGAATAACTTAGAAGTCTTTACATTAGGCTTACCCATATTAGTCACTACCCTATAAAAATCAGGGAATGGATATCCTCGTTGAACGATTACGCTGCCACCATACAGGCCACGCCAATCATTCTCCATATCTTCTGTATAGATAGTGTCCCAGTCCTTGACAGACTTGACGCTAGGACGCTTGGACGGGCGGTAGTGAGACATGGTGTTCATCATACTCCCCTAGTGTGTGGATAACATAGTCTAGTCCCTGAGCATGTAGTATGTCAAGGTATAAATCAAATTCATATTTATTCTCTAGTGCAATCTGGAATTCTTCACCCCACCCTGCACCAATTACAGTCTTATAGACTTCGTGGTAGATAGTTGCACCATCATCTATCTCATAGATATGTATCATTAAGCCTCCTTGAAGTCGTAGTAGAACCTTACACCAGCAACATCGGTAAAGTCAAGGGTGCCACGCACACCATCTGACTTACGCTCCACCACACACAAATACATGGCGAATCCAAGAACATCGTAGTGTTCTAGCATCTGGTCTTTAGTAAGACCATCCTTCTCAAATGTCAGCATGTGGCTATCCTATCAGTTATTGACGGTTATTTCAACACCATCAGACCAAAGATCGCATTCAACATCTTCTTTGCCGCGACCGCTGGCGGTAGCCTCAAATTCAATGTAAGTCTCAAGATCTTCCTCAACGTCAAATCCGAGGGGAACAGTAACAGTACCAGAGAAAATAACTTTAGCAGTTATATTAACTTCCTTGGTTAATTCAATCTCAAAGGCTTCTGAAATAGCAATTACAGTATCCTTATCAAATTCATCAACATCAAATGCCTCAAGGATAATGTCCTTGGCACTGGAAATCTGTGCATCCCTCTCCCTTAATTGACGATTAAAGGAAGAGTTAAGGTCAAGAGCACTCTGAAGTGACTTCTGAAGATCAGAGATAACTTTCTCTGGTTCATTGATAACGGTGTACGATGAAAGACCATCAACGGGGGTATCTAGATAAGTCATAATTCTCCTTAGTTGTAGTTATAGCGCAATCCTATACTACGATTAGGTATATGTCAAGGGTTTGCTACGGATTTTGGGCATTTTTTTGTGAACCTTCTTAATGCATCGTAAATGATTTGACATTTAGATAAACATAGGGCCGCCCCAGCCTGCCTTCGTTTGTCAAGCCGGCACGCGAGGGTGAGCAGTTTTACATCATGCTCAGGATGTTTGGGCAGCCCTACTTCATATAGTCAGCCCGTGTGAAGATCTATGCTGCCGTCAGTTCCTTTACGACAGACAGCAAACGATTCTTTTCTGCGTTGGTAGCAGCATCGAAACCTGATGCAGCAGCAAGCACAGACTCTGCGTTACCACCGCGAGGATTGCGATACCAGTCAAGGCGCTCAGTCAAAGTGTTGTAAGCACCCCAAGCAGTTTTAGCAATTCCAACATTTGTTGGGCCATTCCAAATGTCAAACAAAGTATCAACCTTATTCGTCCACTTGGTAGCAGAACCTTTTATGTCTGCCTCGGGCTCAGGGTATGCAGCCTTGATGATATCAAAAAACTTCTCAGCGTTGATCTCGCGTGCAAATAGATCTTGCGCTTGCTTGTCGAATTCGTCCATGTACTTATTGGCAAGGCCAAGCGCCTCGCGTGCAACAGCAATCTTGCCATCGACAGTCTGCGTGTGACGGATGCGGAACGATTGCTTTGCTGACTTACCCTTAGCACCAACAGCCATGTTGAGAGTGTTCTGGCAGACAACGCGCACAGGTGTGATACTTGCCTGAATAGCAAGACTACCATCGTGCGAGGTGTGAACCAACAGGTAAGACTTTACTCTATCGCTAACACCAGTGGGGTCAATGATAGACTCACGCTCAAGCGCGAGGGAACCGAAAACAACCTTGCCATTCTTGATAGCACCAGCAGTTTCCCAACGCGCACCGTCAAGAATGTTGTCACCAAAGGCAAACAGTTCTTCATTCTGCAAAGTGCGGTAACGCTCGCCAACAACACCAAGCACGTCGTTCTCACCATCGAAAGGATTAGTGCGAACGGTTGCAAAGTAGTTGGTGGTCGAACGGCCTGGAAGCGTGATCTCTTCGCAACGCACATTCCAATTGTCAAGGTGTGCAGCCTGAAGCATCTCTAAGGTGGTTACCTCAGACTCAAGGATAGTGCCAAGACCATGCCAAGCGGGTTCGCGGAGGGAGGCAAATGAAGCCATTTCTCCATATTGTTCTAGCATGTGAGCCATGTTATTTCCAATCTCTTGTAGTTGATGTTGCTAGTCTATATGAAAACTCACAAGATGTCAAGCGATTTGGTAACTGATTTTGGTGTGTCTTAAATCACGTTCTTAAAGGTTGACAAATGAGAGGCCGACGGGCCGGGCTTGCCTTGTGTATGAATGTTGGCCAAGGTAACATATTTCACTGTCTTGAACTAACAATTAACACATCCATATCTCAGGTTCGATACCCTCCAAATCTCACACTAATAAAAAGTCCCCCTAGGGAGCCAATTGGGTGGATGGGCTCAACCTAGAGGGACAGCGGTTCTGACGGGATTCGAACCCGCGATTTCTTCCGTGACAGGGAAGCGAGATGACCGCTACTCCACAGAACCCTACGCACCTCGTCTAGGAATCGAACCTAGGATGACAAGTTTTGGAGGCTCGTCTGTATCCAGTACCCAAGGCATGTGAGCAGTTTTAAATATCATGCTCAGGATATTTGGGGAAGTGAGTCGATGTAGGCGATTTGCTTTTACGCATCCTTTGTATTTTTTCCTACGGTCACATATCCCCAAGCACATTATTTATTTGTTTTCTGATTGTATCAGATTATGAAACGGTAGTCCAACGTCCATCTTCAAACTTTACACGGTATGAACCATTAGAGTTTTCGATTACCTCAGCAACAATACCCTTATGTGCTGACTTTTGTGAAATGAATTCTGATCCGACTACTGGCATTTTGTTTCCTTTGTTTGATTTGTTTTATTTAGGTGAGCAGTTTTGTATCATGCTCAGGATTTGTTCCCCCCTGAAAGGAAAACTAGCGACCCTGAATGATAACGCGGGGTCGAACAATCTTCTTTGCAGGCAGAGCCTTGGTTTGATTGGTTGCACCCAAGAACTTGCCAGCCTCATCACGAACAACGGCCTTTGCAACTGCACCCTCTTGCGTGTTCCAGACCTCAGTAGCGACGGTAACCTTCATTTTGTTTCTCCTTAGTTAGTGCAGAGCCATGATAAGCATCTGCGTTATGGTTGTATTTTACACTAGATGGGGGTACTTGTCAATGACTTTCCCCCCACCGTTATGAAATTGTTACCAAGATGCCTGATAGAAGAACGAAGGGTATTCATTAGGAGAAACACTTGAGATAACTTTATCAAGCATCTCAACGGTCTTTTTCATATCTGAGATATACCATTCATCTATGTCAGATGAACCAAAGAAGAATCCTTCTTGTGGTGGCAAGATGTCCCCAGCCATAGCGGGGGTAAGCACAACAGAATTAGCAAGTTCTCTAAGTTCCTTAAGTTGATCTAATGAAACATTGATAGGTTGACATTCATCTGTGCCCCCATCAAGATCAACAAACCATCCGTGAATTGCATTAGCCTTGCGCCAATATGCTACGCAGTAGTCAACATAGACGCCACTCATGCTTGGGTCTATGTTAAAGTGATTGGCAATAACAGAATGAAGATTGGCCTCTTTGACAGCCCTCTCGTCTTGACTCCATGCGAAGGTACTTACATATTCCTTGCGGTATAGATACATATCCAAACCCATTTTATTACCCCTTGCTGTAGTTGATAAACTAAACCTATCACATATTGTAGTAGGTGTCAAGCCTATTCTATAAGTATTTTTACTTTATCTGATGGCCCTGATGCATGAATAATGCGACGGTAGCCCTCTTCATCTGTGCAGTAGATATCTATGCCACCATTAGGCGCGGTATCTAGATCAAAGACTCTATACAGTGCCCCTTTATGTGCAATAGTATCCCCCTCTTCTAGAGAGAATACTTCCATTGATTCAGTTGTCACAATTCATCACTTCCGTCCAAGATCTCATAGTTGCCTGCGTCACTATTCTGATTTAGAATATAAGTCATAGCGGCATCACGACTAGAGAATGACTTGCAGAATTTGTTTAGGTGGTAGACTTTGTATTTGTTCATGGTGTAAACCTATCATACATGACTGACATTTGTCAAGCGAATCGGTGGCCTTTTGGTGTGCCCTTAATCACATCTTAATGGCTTGACAAATGAAATCCAAGGGCCGGGGCTAGCCCCAGTCACTTTCAAAAATATTAACGGAGCACCCTTGACAAAAATAAATAATCCAACACGTTGCTATAAATAAATATTTCATGTTGCTTGATCACCCTCCAAATCTCACACTAATAAAATTGTCCGCTATTCATCATCTCATCAGTTGGATAATGATAAATAGGATGAGCACATAACCAAGCAGACATTCCATGCGAACATATTCCCCCATTTTTATTTTGTGGGTATGTTGCCTCATTTTCAATTTGTTTAAGCATGACTACCTCTCTTGACAATCCAGATCAAAGCTTGAGCGGTGCGCGGTGTAATTCCAAACTCATTGGCGACATCGCAAACCGCTTGCGATAATTCTTTGTATTGTGTTTTATTTGGTGAGTCACTTTGCATATTGGCAGCACGCATCATCCAAACATCAATGACAACCGCGTCAACATCTCCCGCAATGGCGCGGGCGAATGCGTTAGTCTTTAGGCCCTTGAGTGCATCAAACCCTAACGTTATGCTAGACGTAGCCATGGCCAAGTTATTACTCAATCCACTTACAGGCTTGCCGTTAGCGAATGCGTAGGACTTTGCAACGTTAGATGACCAACGCTCACGCGGTGAGAATGATGCAACGATAGACGCACCAACTTCCAGTGAGGTGCTTAGCAATTCTGCTACGTCCTCAGCAACTTCCTGCGCTTCAAGATACCAGATACTCGCGGCCTCAACTTGACCCAAGGTTGCTTGCATGATAAGTGAGCGAAACTCATCAGCATAGGTGGACGAAATTACGGGGGACTCAGTGAGTGTGTTCATGGGATTAACCTATCATACTAATTAGAAATTGTCAAGGACTTGTGCTTAATTTTTCTGGAATATTTAGACCTATTCCTATGAGGCATAGCGGCATTAGAGCGTCGCAATTCTAGGACAGCCTGCAATTGTTCGCGGGTACGGCGTGGCTTGTTTCTCATCATGGATTTATCCTATCAGATTTAGAATAAGTTGTCAAGCCAGATGGCAGAAATCGGTGTGATTTAAAACACCTTCTTAAGGCTTGACAAAGCAGTTGGGATGGGCCGGGGCGCAAAACCCTTTAGTACCAACAACTTTTAGCCCTCTCTATGCAATGTCTTCATAGCAACACGCAAAAACTCTAATGCTACCAACGGTTTTTCGATGTTGACAATGGCTCGCTTGATATTGTTTGCAATGTGAAATTCTTTCATTGTCAATTCTTTATTAGACATTGCTCATCCAACTTTCTAACGCGGTAGTGAAGTCAAGCATTGAAGTTTCATTTTTCTCAAATGAGAATGAAAAACAATCTACATTGTTAGTGCTTGACCATCCGTCATAGACATTTGCAGTGTGTGAACCCTTTTGCCATACCACACCAATATCATTTGGCAAGTGTGCTACTACGTGATTTTCTGTTGAATAAATTACCATTGGACTCCCCTTTGATAGGCGACTAATCTTTCTAGGTCGGTAGTTAATAAAATGATGTTGCAAGGTACACAACATTCCTCCCACATTGGGGAGGGATCAGTTTCTAATCCGCACATATCACAAATAAATTTCTCCATTAAAATGGCACCTCCGCAAACTTTGTTTGCAAATTGAATAGATGAATTATTGAGCGAACAATTCTGATTCTCATAGGTTGTCACTTTCGTCTAGTATTTCATAGTCGCCGAATGAACCTGCCGACTCCAAGATATTTTGCATGGCAGCATCACGGGTACGGAAGGTTTGCACCTTTTGGCCTAGGTAGTGAACCTCAAACATTTTATTTCCTTTCGTTGATTCGATCATAGCATGGGGGTCTGACATTAGCACGGGCGGTGCCATGAGTTCCAGACACCAATCTCGCAAGTG
>JAPLHH010000280.1 GCA_026389735.1 Chloroflexota bacterium
GAAGAAAAAGCGCTGAAGTGGCTTAGGTATGGTGCCAAACCAACAGATACCGCATTAAGGTTGCTTTCTAAAGCAGGGATAATGGATAAGTTCAAGCCAACCGCTGTAAAGAAGTCACGAGCAGCAAAATCGACAAGATCGAAAACCAGAGCCAAAGCCAAAACCAAAACTAAATCAACTACTGAGGAGTCATCATAATGAAGGAGCTAATAGAGTATATCGCCAAATCCATCGTTAGCACACCTGAAGATGTAAAGGTGACTGAGGAAGCTGATGAAGCTGATGACAAGAATGTGGTAGTGGTGAAGTTGGAGGTTGCTCCAGATGATAAAGGGAGAGTTATCGGGAGGCAGGGCCGCGTTGCTGAGGCGATGCGAACCCTGCTCCGTGTGGTGGCGACTAAAGAGGGCGTTCGGGTTAGGCTTGAGATACTATAGGTGGCCTGTTAAATCCACTGAAAGTTCGCAACCCTGTTATTATAGGTTCCTGTATTTCTGATAGATAGTGAGCTGCCCAGCCGAACGGTAACTGCTAGCTTGGCGTCGATTTTCGACGTCTCCTCCCAGCTACTCTAAGGCGAATAAGAGAACGGAGAAGAGTAGCTTGTGCTTGTGCTACGTCTAATCCTGGTGGATGGGTTTTGAGTCTTTCTTCAGCTCGGCGTTTAGCTTCTTCAGCGCGGGTGATATCGATTTCTTCGGCGCGTTCACAAGCATCGGCCAGGATTATGACTTTATCAGGACGTACTTCGAGGAAACCACCAGAAACGGACATGTACGTTTCTTCGCCATCTTTTCTAATGAGCAGCTCTCCAGGTTTGAGCATGGTCATTAAGGGAGCGTGATGGGGCAGGATGCCTAGCTCTCCTTCGATGCCCGGGGCGACCACCACGTTGACGTCATCAGCGAAGACTTGACGCTCAGCGGTTATAATTTCAAGTCTAAGAGTTGCCATTATCCTCCCTCGAGCTTCTTGGCTTTGGCCACTGCCTCTTCGATGGTTCCAACCATAAAAAACGCTGCTTCCGGAAGATGGTCATGCTTTCCGTCTAAAATCTCCTTGAAACCGCGGACAGTTTCTTTGATGGGAACATATCTGCCTTCGGTGTCGGTGAAAGCCTCGGCGACGAACATGGGTTGGGATAGGAATCTTTGAATGCGGCGGGCTCTAGCTACAGTAAGTCTGTCCTCGTCGCTCAGTTCCTCCATACCAAGGATGGCGATTATGTCTTGGAGGTCTTTGTAGCGTTGCAATACTCGTTGTACACCGCGGGCAACCTCGTAGTGCTCTTCACCGACAACTTGCGGGTCTAGGATACGAGAAGTCGAAGTCAGAGGATCAACCGCAGGATAGATACCAAGTTCGGATATAGAGCGATCCAACGAAATTACTCCATCAAGGTGACCGAAAGTGGTTACGATTCCGGGATCAGTATAGTCATCAGCGGGCACATATATGGCTTGGAATGAAGTGATGGAACCTCTCTTGGTAGAAGTAATCCTTTCTTCTAGTTCACCGACATCAGTAGCCAGTGTGGGTTGATAACCAACTGCAGAGGGCATACGACCAAGAAGTGCTGACACCTCCATGTTAGCAAGGATGTGGCGGTAAATGTTGTCGATGAACAAAAGTACATCCTGTCCTTCTGCTTCACGGAAATATTCTGCCATGGTTACGCCAGTCAAGCCAATTCGTGCTCGAACTCCAGGAGGTTCGTTCATTTGTCCGAAGACCATCACGGTTTTTTCTATGACGCCAGATTCTTTCATCTCTCGCCAAAGATCGTTACCTTCTCTTGATCTTTCACCCACACCGGCGAATACAGAGAAGCCGCCGTGTGCAGTAGCAATATTATGAATCAGCTCCATTATGATAACAGTCTTGCCTACTCCAGCGCCGCCATAAGCACCGATCTTACCACCTCTAGTAAAAGGAGTAATTAAGTCTATTACTTTTAGACCTGTTTCCAGCATTTGAGTGGTTGTTTCTTGCTCTTCCAGTGAAGGTGGGGGACGATGGATTGGAAGTCTCTCCTTAGCTTCTACGGGTCCGAGGTCATCTAAAGGTTCGCCGAAGACGTTAAATAATCGTCCTAAGGTGGCTTTCCCTACAGGCACGGATACTGGTCCTCCGGTGTCAATCGCCTCGGCTCCTCTTTGCAGCCCGTCAGTGGGGCATAAAGCGAGACAGCGAACCCAATTATTGCCTACGTGTTGCTGAACTTCAAGAATAATCTTGCTGCCATCTTGATTAATCTCTATAGCATTATAGATTGCTGGTAATGCTTCTTGAGGGAATTCGACGTCAACTACTGTTCCGATTACTTGAACTACTTTGCCTTTTGCCAAAGTTTCACCTCCTCTAGTGTAGGACTTAGACGCCTCCAGTAATGTCAAGGAGTTCTTTGGTAATCATCTCTTGGCGGGCTTTGTTTAAAGTCAGAGTGAGATCTGAAATAACCTCGTTGGCATTGTCGGTGGCGTTTCGCATGGCGACCATTCGAGCCGATTGCTCGCTGGCAATAGCCTCGCGAATAGCATGGTAAACCTTCATTTCTACAAAGCGTGGTAGAAGCTCACCCAGAACAAACATGGGGTCTGGTTCGTAAATATATTCTGTAGTTTCCGTCTTGGGTATTGTCGCCGGTTCTACAGGAAGCAGCGGCTCTAATGTTGGCCTTTGGGTCATCGTAGTGACGAATTGAGTGTAGGCTAGATAGACCATGTCGATATAGCCGCTAGTGTAGTCATCGATAATAATATGAGAAATAGGCAGTGTTTCAAGCAAGGTAGGACGATCACTAATCTTCGTAAACTCAGCCCGGACATCACGTTTATAACGCATCATGAAATCTCGCCCTTTGCGACCAATAGCAACGAGCGTAACCGGCACACTCTGCCCCAGAATAAAATTAGCTGTTAAGCGATTCATGTTGGCATTAAGCCCACCGCATAAGCCTCTATCTGTAGTGATGTGTACTATAGCTATTCTCTTTATGTCTCTTTTCTCCAACAAAGGATGCAGGGAGCCAGCCTTTCCAGACTCGACGGCGAGGTCAGAGATTATCTGACCAATTTTGTCGCTGTATGGCCGCCCAGCTAAAGCTTGTTCTTGGGCTCGTTTCATCTTGGCAGTGGCAATCATCTCCATTGCCCTGGTGATTTTAGCTGTGCTCTGGACACTGCGAATACGTCGACGAAGAAGGCGTGGACTAATCATTTCGTTTCTTTAATAACTTGCGCTTTGTTTAAACTCCGATATTGCTTTCTTTAAAACATCTTCAGTTTCTGGCTTGATTTCCTTATCGGTCACGATACGCTGATTTATTTCAGGGTGATTAGTTTCCATAAACCGACGGAGGATCTGCTCAAAGGCAGCAATTTTTTCCAGAGGCACATCATCCAGATAGCCGTTCGTCACAGCATAGAGGATGGTTACCTCCTTCTCTAATGGCATGGGAGCATATTGAGGTTGTTTCAATATCTCGGTGATGCGTTGCCCACGCTCTAGTTGGGCTCGGGTGGCTTTGTCTAAGTCGGCAGTGCCGAATTGGGCGAAGGTAGCCAGCTCGCGATATTGAGCCATATCTATCCTCAATCTACCAGCAACTTGCCTCATGGCTCTGGTCTGGGCATTGCCACCTACTCGGGATACCGATAGGCCAGCGTTTAATGCCGGACGGATACCGCTATTAAACATATCTGTTTCGAGGTAAATCTGCCCGTCGGTAATGGAGATAACGTTGGTTGGAATATAAGCAGCTAAATCACCGGCTTGGATTTCTATGATGGGGAGGGCGGTGAGTGAGCCGCCACCATGTTCTTGGTCCAGCTTAGCAGCTCGTTCCAAAAGACGGCTGTGAAGATAGAAAACGTCACCTGGGTAAGCTTCCCTGCCTGGCGGGCGTCTGAGTATCAAGGATATCTGTCGGTAAGCCCAGGCGTGTTTGGTTAAATCATCATAGACAATTAAAGCATCTTTTCCTTGTTCCATGAATTCTTCGCCGATAGCACAGCCAGAGTAAGGGGCTAAATATTGCAAAGGTGCTGGGTCAGAAGCATTGGCCGCAACTACTATAGTGTGTTCCATAGCTCCGTACTTTTTAAATATGTCTATTACTTGTGCTACCTTGGACGTTTTCTGCCCGATAGCTACGTAGATGCAGATAAGGTTGCCGCCTTTCTGACTAATTATGGTATCGATAGCGATGGCTGATTTGCCTATGGACCGGTCACCTATAATTAACTCGCGTTGACCTCGCCCGATTGGAATCAAAGCGTCTATCGTTTTTATGCCGGTATGTACTGGCGTGTTCACTCGCTGTCTCATTACAACGTTTGGCGCGATCCTTTCCACAGGTCGAGTCTTAGCCCTATTGATCGGACCTAGATCATCCAGGGGGTTGCCTAGTGGGTCGACCACGCGGCCGATGAGCTCGTCACCTACAGGCACTTCAACTACTCTTCCAGTGGAGCGGACTTCGTCTCCTTCTTTGATATGGCTGTAATCGCCAAGGATAACAGCAGCGACGTTGTCCTCCTCTAAGTTGAGAGCCAGCCCCATGATGCCATTGGGGAATTCCAGCAACTCATTGTATTTGGCGCCACGAAGCCCATGAATTCGAGCAATGCCATCACCTACTTCAACTACTGTTCCCACATCTACCATGGTCACAGTAGCCCCAAACTGCTTGATTTGCTCTTTAATTACTGAGACTATGTCTCGTCCTCCTGTTGTCATTTTATTCACCCCCTTATGGGTAGTTATCTTCTGGTTTCAGCCAGACTTTTCTTTAACATCTCTAATTTGTTACGGATGCTACCATCAATAAGGCTATCGTCTATTCTGGCGATAAAACCGCCTAGAATGTCTGGATTGACTTGAATGTTAATGCTGACTTTTTTCTCGACCATTGCTTCAAGATGGTGACTAAGCCTTTCTCTTTCCATATCATCAAGCGCAATGGCAGTGGTAACCTCGGCACTTTTTATGCCGCGGTGGTCGTTTAATAAACGTTCATATTCCTCGGCGACTTGGCTGGCGTTTTTAAGCTTGCCTTTAGCGATGAGAAGGCAAACGAGATTCAGAGCCATAGGATTTATTTTCCCCAATATTTCCTGCACTAGCTTTGCCTTCAGTTCAAACGGTAATTTCGGGTTTTCTACCAAGGCCATGAATTCAGTGTCTTGTGTTAGCTGGGCAATTTTTTTCAGTTCAGACTGCCATGCTTTCAGCTTATTGCTTTCCAGAGCAATCTCGAAGACTGCTTGAGCATAGCGCTTGACAGAAGTTGTTATCAGCATTTGATTACTAGCCTTCTATGTTTGTTTAAAAGTAGTGCTCTCCTTGAGCACTTCATCAATAAGTTTGCGGTGCTTCTTTTTGTCTACTGTTTCTTTGATCACCTTTTCTGCAGCCAAAATGGCTATATCGGCAAATTCGGCGCGCAGTTCCTCGATGGCTTTATCCCTCTCTCGCTGTATTTCGGTGCGTGCTTTAGAAATCACGGACTCAGCCTCCTGGCGGGCACTGTCTTTAGCCTCTTCCTTTAGCCTTTCTCCTATTTGTGTCGCCTGGGCTATTACAGCTTGTCCCTCTTTGCGGGCCTTTTCCAAGTGAGCTTTAATTTCCTCTTCACTGCGTGCTGTTTCTTGCCTGATTTTTTCGGCTTGCTCCATGCTCTCTCTTATCCTAGTCTGCCTCTCGTCAAGCATCTTAAGCACCGGCTTGTACAAAACTATACTCAATGCTACAAATAAAATAATGAAGTTTATGACAAACACTATTAACAGTGGTAGGTTAATTCCAATACCTTCCATATATTCACCCCGATCTTTTTGAGTGACTCTCTATATCCGGCGTGACCGATTATAGGTTACCTTGGCTTGGCGCTTTTGAGTTTAGGCGAGCATGAAGACGATAATGATAAAGCCCATGCATATTATGACCCCGCTTACAATAGCCGCTCCAATAAGAGCACCTATAAAGGCTGGCAGAGTGCCATCTTCCATTTCTTTCCATCCCTCCTTACACTACGAAGGCGAGCAGAATAGCCACTATTAAAGCATAAATTCCAATGGCTTCGGCTAGAGCACCGATCAGAATCATGTTGGTAAGGATCGGCCCTCTGGCTTCTGGGTTACGCCCTAAGGCTTGCATGGCTCCAAAGCCAATGAGC
>JAPLHH010000007.1 GCA_026389735.1 Chloroflexota bacterium
AATCAGCATCCCTGAACTCAAGCACTTCCAGTATAGTTTCTATGCTTCTTAATAGGGCTAATCCCTTCTCCGTCACCCGATAGGTTACTACCGGATTACCTATCTCCACTCTATCAATAAAGCCATGGCCAATAAGAAAGCTCAGGTATTTCTGTATCTGACTATAGCTCATGTTAGCACTGTACATTATTTCAGTCTTGCCAGCCCCATTCTCACCTACCTTCAACATGTCACCTATTATTTCTATGTTAGATCTCCTCTGGTTCATAACACTACTCCCGGCATTCCTTAGGACTTCTTGCCCAGGACAATTGTACTATACCACTATTATAACAGCTATTGTCAATAGGTTTTGAGCCATTTGTGACGAAAAAATTTTCGCCCTGGATTTAGATTTTCGGATCTAGGGCTTCCCTAAGACGGGAGATGACAGGGGAGCAGAGCGACCTGAAGATTTAGGCAGCTTCATCTTTTCTTAAACAGACTGAGAAACCTGTCTTGATACTCGTGGAATAAGCTCCATCGCCTTAATTCAGCTACCAGCTCAGGTGCCCAAGATGAGTCTCGTTTGGTTTTTTCAAAAAGTTCCTCGATGTGGTTCCTGGCATCTCTAGGCACACCAGCCGCATCTATATGCAAAAGCCCACTTCTTTCTAATTCAGCTACATTGCTGGATACCGAGCTTCTAGTCAACTCGTAGGTAAATTTAAGCAATGAAACATCCCACAGCTCTTCGACACCTTTAATAATGGCGGTTAATGGGTCGCGTTGACTATCTATCTGCCGGTTGATTCTGTCCACAATCACCCCTACAGACTCAGAAACAATGCTCATCTCCCCAGGCTCATTCTTGTAAGTATAGACAATGCCAGGCTCATGGGGATCCCTTTCCGCCATCATCTCTATAAACCTTCTGGCCTGCAGGCTAAATCCTTCCAGATTAATGAGATACGACGGGGTAACAATCTTTGGCTTGGCAGCAATCACCCTACCTTCCCTGACCACATTCACCCATTCCGCCAACTCGGTAACCAGATAGTAGTAAATATTGGTGGAGCCAAAAGTAGCCAGTCTTTGCTGTGGCGACCTCACCACCTCAGTGTGTTCTATAGCATATTGAATTCTTTCATCAGCTTCCATAGAAGTCCAACCTAACAGCTAAAGAAACAGCTTAACTGCCTGAAAATTACGCTCCACATTCAGTTTGCCTTTCACGATACTGCCATACTCGGTGCTGTGCCCGGGGACTAAATACTCCACTTCGAGCTGTGACAATTTATCAATGCTTTTCTTAAGCAATGAAAGGCTACCGCTGGGAAAATCAGTCCTGCCAATACTGCCATAGAAAACCACGTCGCCAGTTATCAGAATCTCATTATCCGGCCAGTAAAGGCAAACTGAGCCTGGGGAATGACCTGGAGTATGAAAAATCTCAAGTTCAACTTTGTTCTTAGTACCTAAACTCAGGCTCCCCTCTTTAAGGTAAAAAAGAGGCGTAAATTGTGGTACTTTCACTCCTAACATCGAATACAGCTTCTCCCCTAACGTGTTTCGAAATTCGTCTTCCTCTTCAGACAAGGTAATCCAGGCTCCACTATTTTTGACCGCCAGCTCATTTGCCTGGCAGTGGTCAGGATGGCTATGAGTATTGATTATCAATCCTATGTCACCAACTTTGAAGCCATTCCCTTCCATGGCCTTAATCAAGTAATCAAAGCAAGCCTCGCCAAACTCGTTAGTTATATGCCCCGGGTCAACAATGACATGAGGCCGCTCACCCCGTAGCACATTGGCAAACAGGCAGGTATTGCAGTCGTTGCCCTTTCCCTGCCAAATATAGCAATAAAAATCCTCAGTAAGTTGTATAGATTCATAATACCTGGATGACCGATAAACCATAGCTTTGAATATATCAGAATTATAAGGTATAAAAACGGTGGAGTAAAGGCGAATGAACTTTTTGTCGAACTGCTCGACCAAATGGTAACCATGGGTGACACTGCGCGCCAGTTAATTGAAGCTCTCTCCGGTGATTGGCATGCACCTGAGGAGCTTTTGCAGAAGGTGATGACTACAGATAAGCAAATGACATGCCAAAGTCGCATTAAATAAGCTGCAGAGTGCAGAAGTTTAGCTAAGGTATTGTTAAGTTTGAATATGTAATCTTTATAGGGTCAATAAGGTTAGCAAGGTTAACTTGGTAGTTAACTTAACTAGCTTGGTAGTCAACTGGGTAGTAAACTTGGGTAGTAAATTTACCACAGTTTACTAGTCAGGTGGTAAACTTTGAGACTGAGTTGACGGTGAAAATGGATATCGCAGAGATAG
>JAPLHH010000006.1 GCA_026389735.1 Chloroflexota bacterium
CAGCCGGCTACTATGATGCCTACTACCTTAAAGCTCAGAAGGTCCGCACTTTAATAAGAAGGGAATTTGATCAAGCCTTCGAAAAATACGATGCTCTGGTCACGCCGACATCGCCTACAGTGCCGTTTAAGCTTGGTGAAAAGGTGGATGACCCTATACAAATGTATCTGAGCGACGTCTGCACTTTGCCCATAAACATCGCCGGCCTTCCGGCAATCGCCGTCCCGGCTGGCTTTGCCGATGGTTTACCCATAGGTATGCAGATTATAGGCAAGCCTTTCGACGAAGAAACCATACTTCACGTCGCCTTCGCCTACGAGCAAGCTACCGACTGGCACAAGAGAAAACCGCCGATATAAAAGAGAGTGTTAAGTGTCGTTGCGAGGAGCGTAGCGACGAAGCAATCCCAGAGATTGCTTCGCCTTCGGCTCGCAATAACAGACCGTGATTGCTAGGCGCTCGCTAAAGAGGGGATGGGGTTGGATAAACTTCAAGTCAAATGCTATTCAGGTCATACCTACGCTCAGCGACCAGAATCCTTTTTCTGGCAGGACAAAGAGCATAAGATATCCCGGATAGAGAAGGAGTGGCTGGAGCCGGGCAAAAGATTTTTCAGAGTCACCACTGAGGATGAGAAGCTCTTCGAACTCTGCTATAATGAGACCCAAGACCAATGGTGGATTATTTGTTAGGAGTTGAGGAGGTAATATGAAACAGATTTTTGAAGCCCTAGAAAAAGATGCCCGGCTGACACCGGAGCAAATCTCCACTATGACCGGTATATCGGTCGCCGAGGTGAAAAAGGCGATCAAAAAGGCTGAGGAAGACCGAGCTGTCTTGAAATACAAAGCCGTCATTGACTGGACAAAATTGGGCGAAGAGCAGGTCTGGGCTCTGGTCGAAGTCAAGGTTGTTCCACAACGTGATGTGGGTTTTGATGCCATAGCTGAACGTATATATCGTTTCCCTCAAGCCCGTTCCGTCTACCTCGCCTCCGGCACTTACGATTTGGCAGTATTGGTAGCTGGCAAAAGCATGCAGGAAATTGCTGTCTTTGTCTCACAAGAACTGGCACCATTAGAAGCGGTGCAAGGCACTGTAACCCATTTCATCCTTAAGAAATATAAGGAAGACGGCGAAATATTTGAGGGCGGCGAAGGGATTAAGCGCCTGCCTGTAACACCTTAACCGCAAGTTAATTCTCTGCTTTGTAAACAGGAGGTACCTGTGTCCAAAAGCGGGTCGAGTCATATTAAAGCATCTCAAAGCTACATATCCGAGAGGGTAAGCGCACTTCCACCTTCGGGTATCAGGAAATTCTTTGATCTGCTCTCCTCTATAGAGGGAGTAATCTCTCTCGGCGTTGGCGAGCCTGATTTCGTCACCCCATGGCACATTCGTAAAGCCGCTATTTACTCCCTGGAAAAAGGCTACACTATGTATACCTCCAACAAAGGCACGCCTGAGCTAAGAGCAGAATTAGCCAAACACCTCGAGTCCCGCTTCGGGCTGACCTATGACCCCGACAACGAAATCCTCATTACCGTCGGTGTCAGCGAGGGCGTCGACCTTGCGGCAAGAGCTATACTTAATCCGGGTGATGAAGTCCTCATGCCCGACCCCTGTTATGTCGCCTATCCCGCCTCTGTTAGCCTGGCAGGTGGGATACCTATACAAGTGCCCACTGCCGAGGAGAACGATTTTAAAATAACAGCCGACGACATCGAGCCGCGGATTACGCAGAGGACAAAGGCAATCTTAATTGGCTACCCCTGCAACCCTACCGGCGCAGTCCTATCAAAAGAAGAGCTGACTCAAATTGCTGAACTGGCTAAGCGATATAATCTTCTGGTAATCTCCGACGAAGTCTACGGGCGGCTTGTCTATGGCATTGAGCATACATGTCTCGCCACTTTACCAGGTATGAGAGAGCGTACCATTCTGCTAAACGGATTTTCCAAAGCCTATGCCATGACCGGATGGCGAATCGGTTACGCTGCCGCCGATGGGGAAATTGTCGGAGCCATGACCAAGATTCACCAATACACCATGCTATGCGCTTCGATAATGGGACAGATGGCAGCTATAGAGGCTTTAAAAGCCGGGGACAGCGAAGTGGAAGCAATGGTGAGGGAGTATGACCGGCGGCGCAGAGTCATGGTTAAAGGATTTAGAGATATCGGCTTGTCCTGCTTCGAGCCCAAAGGCGCCTTTTACGCCTTCCCCTCCATAAAGATTACCGGCATGACCTCAGAAGAATTCGCCGAAAAGCTGTTAATGGAAGAAAAAGTGGCTGTAGTCCCCGGTTCGGCTTTCGGTCAGTGCGGTGAAGGCTATATCCGCTGCTGCTATGCCACTTCCCTCCCCGAAATCGAAGAAGCCCTGAAAAGAATGGGCAGATTCGTCGAGAGACACCGCAAAGCTAAGAACAGGTAGGAGGAAAAATGCGAGAGGTCATTCTATATCCAGGTGAAGACGGTTATTGGGTCGCAGAATGTCCTAGTTTGCCCGGTTGTGTCAGCCAGGGAAAGACAAAAGAAGAGGCATTGAAAAACATCAAGGAAGCCATCAATTGCTACATTCACGCGCTCGAAGGGGATAACCTCCCTGTACCTGAAGAGAAATTTGAGATATCAGTGGTTGTAGTATGAGCAAAATTCCTGCCTTGTCCGGCGAAAAGTGTATCAAAGCTTTGGAAAAGGCAGGATTCTATTTCAAAAGACAAGAAGGTAGCCATGTGACGCTAAGGCGAGATAAGCCATTTTGCCAGTTAGTCGTCCCCCTTCACAAGGAATTGGATAAAGGAACGTTACGAGCCATTGTCCGCCATGCCGGACTATCAGTCGACGAATTTATCAAGCTGCTTTAGCCTCGCCACAGAAAGTTATCTTAAAGGGGCGCAATTACATTGAAGACGGAGCGTGGATAAACACTCTTAAATAATGGTAGATGGGAGAAGCGTGCCATGGATTTTGAACTAACCGAGGAACAAAATCTAACACGTCAGGCAATTCGAGATTTTGCCGAAAGAGAGATAGCCCCGGTTGCCGGAGAGCTGGATGAAAAGGAGCAGTTCTCCATCGAACTGACGCAGAAAATGGCTGAACTAGGACTCCTGGGCTGCTTCGTCCCCGAGAAATACGGCGGCTCGAACATGGGGTACATCTCGTATATCATCGTGGTAGAAGAGCTGGCCAGAGTGGACGGCTCCCAGGCCGCTACCATCGCTGCCGGAAATTCTCTAGGCATCGGGCCAATTTATTACTTTGGCAACGAAAAGCAAAAGCAGGAGTGGCTTCCAAAGCTCTGCGCCGGAGACTGCCTGGCAGCCTTTGGCCTCACCGAGCCCGAGGCTGGCTCAGACGCTGGCAGCTCCCGAACCACAGCCGAGCTTAAGGGAGACCGCTGGGTTATCAACGGCAGAAAAATCTTCATCACCAATGCAGCCTGCCCACTGACTGGCGTCATCGTCGTCCAGGCTGTAACCGGCAGGCAAGAGGGTGGAGGAACAGAGCTCAGCTGCTTCATTGTCCCCAAGGATGCGCCCGGCTTTACTGCCAGGGAGATGAAAAGAAAGATGATGTGGCGGTCATCCAATACCGGGGAACTTTTCTTCGATGATTGCATCGTGCCCAAAGAAAATATCTTGGGAAAGATAGGTGATGGCTTTCACCAGATGCTGGCCACCTTAGATGGCGGACGCCTGAGCATCGCTGCCATGGGGCTTGGTGGCTCCCAGGGAGCTTTTGAGATAGCCTTGGAGTATGCCAACTCGCGCGTCCAGTTCGGCCGGCCTATCAGCACCTTTCAGGTAAACGCCTTTAAGCTAGCCGACATGGCCCTTGAGATTGAGCTCGCCAGAACTTTTCTCTACAAGGTCTGCTGGATGCGAGAAAACAACCTTCCCATAACCAAAGAGGCAGCCATGGCCAAGCTGTACTGCTCAGAGGTCATGCATCGATGCGTTCACCAGGCCTTGCAGCTCCACGGCGGCTACGGGCTGATGAAGGATTTCAGGATAGAGAGGTTCTATCGAGACCAGAGGCTACTTGAAATCGGAGAAGGAACATCGGAGATTCTGCGGATAGTCATTGCTCGCCATATCGGTGTGGCTGGAAGAGCAATCTAGGAGGAAAGATATGAAGAAAGAGGAAAAGCGCGTTAAAACGGCTGGCAAAGCAATCTCAGCCAGGAGAAAACCTGCCAGGCATGAAGATCTCCTTACCGATACCTCCCGCCTCGCGCCTGCCGAGGCCGCAGACAAGGAAAGAGGAGCTTTGGGCGAACGGATTCGAACGGCTCGCGAAACACGTGGTCTCACCCTTGAGGACATCAGCAGCCGCACCGGTATTGACGTGCCTACATTGAGACGCTTAGAATCAAGCGAAACAGCGCCTCCACTGGGCCAGTTGATCAGATTAGGCAAAGCCCTGGACATGAAGATGGGCTATTTCATCTCTCCTGGAGTTGACAAGCCCATGACCGTAGTTCACAAAGACAAACGTAGAGCCGTCGCCCGCTACGGGCAGAAAAAGCAGGAGCAATATGGCTACTCTTACGAATCATTAGCCCCGGAAAAGGCCAACCGGATGATGGAGCCATTTATCGTAACCCTGCTGCCAACAGATGTAGAGGAGTTCTCCGCCCATGACGGCCAGGAGTTTCTTTTCGTGCTCGAAGGGGAGATGAAAGTACAGGTTGGTGACCAGGTCGAGTTTCTCCGTCCCGGCGACGCCGTCTACTACGATTCCAACCAGCCCCACCTCGTCAAATCCGCCACCAGGACCAAGACCACAATACTGGCTGTCTTATACACCGGCTCGAAGTAGTGTCTGTTCCCAAGCTACCGGACTTGAACAAACCGCTATTTCGCGTGACCTGAACTCGTTCAGATAGATGGGCGACACGTTGATTTATAAGTGTCATTGAGTAATAGCCCCGAGAATCATTGTGGATCATTTCCTTTCTGTCATTGCGAGCCGAAGGCGTGGCAATCTCTGCTTACCCACTCCACTCCGAGATTGCTTCGTCGTTATCGCTCCTCGCAATGACAGAAAAGGCAGGGTGTCACTAATATACTGGACGAGTACATGACTTTGCACTTATTTGCCTATATGTGCTAGAATGATACCATTATTCCAGTAGTGGCGTCTAGTAAATGGAGGTGTAGCCGTGGTAATTACCAAAGAGTGGTTTACTGTGGAAGAAGCTGCGCAGTACCTCTGTGTTTCAAAGAGGACTATTTATAAACTGACCAAAGAAGGTAGGCTGCCTGCCTTCCGCATCGGGAGGGAGCGCCACCGCCGGTTCCGCAAGGAAGACCTGGATAGAGTGCCTCTCCCAGGCGAACAGAGCAGAAGCTTAGAGGGACTTCTCAGACTATCGGCTAAAGCTGACCTGGTGCTTGCCGAGGTTTGGGACAACGATAAGGACGCAGCTTATGACCGTATATAGCCGGGGAGATGTCGTTCTAGTCAATTTCACCTTTGCCGACGAAAGTGGAGTCAAGCGGCGGCCAGCCATAATCGTGAGTTCAGAGGCTTACAACAATGGGCGGGATGAGGCTATTATAGCCGCCATTACCAGCAGAACCGACCGTGTCTTATTAGGCGACCACCTTATAGCTGACTGGCAGGGAGCCGACTAATACTCGGGCTTTCCTGAGCAATTTTTATTAGATGTGGGAGTCAGCAAATTACCACAGGTGAATGAAAGACAGTGGCAGTGGATAGTGCTTCTCTTACCAGATAATTCCGCCGTAAATAGAAAATACATTTGTAGTTGCACCCCTAACCCACATGTGCCATAAATTCGCGGTGAAGCCTACTATTTAAGGCTTTCGTGTGCTCATGCCAAAATCAGCCTCTTGTATTCAGCAGCAGAGATGGCATATAATAACCTCGTATTACTAGGTATTCGACACAAACGAAATCAGGAGGCAGCTTAAAGTGGAGGGGAAACCTGTGGTTAAACTGGTTACTGATAGTGTGTCTGACCTACCACCTGAGGTGGCCAAAGACCTGGAAATCACCGTGATCCCGTTGAATGTCCAATTCGGCTGTGAGACCTATAAAGATAGGGTTGACCTGACTGCCGAGGACTTTTACCATAAGTTAGAGAATAGTTCTACTTTGCCTTCTACCTCCGCCCCCGGCCCTGGTTTTTTTGCTGAAGTCTTTGATGATCTGGCTATAAAGTACAACCAAATTCTAGGTGTGTTTCTGTCTCGCAAGTTAAGCGCCACCTATGACGCAGCGGCACAAGGTGTAAAACTAATGAAGAGAAAGTGCCAGGTAGAAATTGTCGATTCCACACTGGGTATAATGGGGCAAGGGCTATTGGTTATAGAGGCAGCCAAAAAAGCTCTGGCTGGAGCCAGCCTCAGTGAGCTCGTCGGTATGATATCAAAAACTATCCCACGAATACATATCCGAATTACCCTTGATACTCTCGAGTATTTGGCCAGGGGAGGACGCATCGGCAAAGTACAGGCTTTAATGGGGTCGATGCTTAAGATGAATCCTATCCTTGGTATAAAGGATGGTGTGGCTTTTCCTTTTGCCAGAGTGCGCTCTAGAGCTAAGGCTACAGATTGGCTCTGCGAGTTTGCATCGAAGTTCAACAAGGTAAAGGCACTGGCTGTGGAGTATGGCACCAACGCAGCTGAAGCTGAGGCGTTGGCCAAGCGTATCGCCTCTATATTTCCAAAAGTCCCACTCTATCTATCGAATGTTAGCCCCGTTATCGGCACACATGCAGGTCCTAATATTCTATCGATAACTGTCATGGAGGAGTAGTAAACGGCACCCTGCACCATGATACCGGCACTATGTATCTTGCGTGCATACGTTGCCACGCATTGCACATAATGGACTAATGTGTAGTCTCCGCGGGGTTGAGTCTCAGCGGTAGTGTCGCTTCAAGTCAGAAATATACGTGGCCCCCACGGTATTAGTGTTTTGCTCCAACCACTTGCTTAGGCGTGTGTGTCCCGTGGGTGGGCTGTCTGAAACGAGGAGATTAGACATCAAACCGTTTATTTCATCTTTTGTTATCACTACATCCTTGACCATATAGCCAATCAATCTAGCTAGGAATAGCGCGAGTTCCGGTTTGACATGAACAATCCTAGCTCTACTACCTATCTTCCGAGCAATGAGACGAACCAATTCATCGAAAGAGTACATTTCTGGACCAACAGCGTCAATAACTGCATTGTCTTCTCTATGACCCATACCAACGGCTATTTCCGCTACATCCTCCGCAAAGACAGGTTGAATTCGGTATTTCCCTGAACCAAAGACGGTAAACATCGGAAACCTCTTTAGGAGCCAAGCGATGTTGTTGATGAGGACACCCTCAGCGCCAAAGATGACAGTCGGGCGGACTATGGCGTAAGACAGCTTCGAGTGGATGATAGCCTTTTCTACCAATGCTTTGCCTCTGAAGTAGGGAAACGGTGATTCTTCAGAAGGATTAGTTATGCTTATGTGCACAATTCTGCGGACGCCAGCCCTTTCAGCCGCTTTGATGATCGTTTTTGAATTCTCCACAGCCCTATCGAATGTGACACCTCTGTATGAGAAGCGAACCCAGTATGTATTGTACAAGGTCGTTGCGCCACGTAGACTTTCCGCTAAGAGGCTCAGATTGTCGAAGTTGAATGGCGAAGTGGTTACCCGGCTGCCGAAAGGGTTTCCATGACTGACGCGCCCAGTGAGTGTTTTGACTCTTTCACCCATTGAAAGAAGCCGCTGAGTTATGTATTTGCCGGTATAGCTGAAAGCTCCGGTGACCACGTTCAATTCAGGAGTTCCCATGACTAGCATCAACCTTAGTTTACTCTATCTGCGAGTATCCAAGTAATTAAATGTCGTAGTGCGTCCCATTCCTCAATGACAGCATCTCGTTGCATTCCCACGTAGACTCCACAACGCCATTTCGATCATACGTATTGGAGATTCTCTTGCACTTTTAGGGAAACAAGACGAGTATTTATCAACAAGTACCCATACATGCAGGATATATTGCTCAAGATAACCAAAGTTCTTGTTAGCATTCTTGTCTTCAATACCAACTGCCTTCAAAACCATCTTATCAAATATGGGCACAGTATGGGGGTACACAAAATGAAGGAAGGTCGTCCTAACTGGCAGACTATCGGGCGACCTCATGCCAAAAAGATGAAAACGACCAAATTCTTTAACCAGACTTGTGATCCCTTTTGAGTTCCTTTCAATATTTGCCGGAGGAGAGCTACAGAGCCCCGTAAGCTGATTCTGCCAATAGGTACTATTTCGCCTGCTTCGTGCTAACTCTAACACGTTTTTTACCGCAGCCGGCTGAGAACACAGTTTCCAATAGAGTAAGGCTTCATAGATTCTAAGATCAATATTGTATGGTTTCAGCCTTTTTCGGGCAAAGCAATCAATCAACAGGTAGTACAGCTCCCGATCAGATTCGGGACGGTAAGACAAGAAATCCAAATACTTTGCGCCCTTATTAAACCATTGACATTTCTGGTCGTACAACGCATGTAGGGTTGACCAATCAAAGCTACCAAACGGGTCTATCATAACACTGCCTCCGAGTTCTACAATGACACTGTGAAATCATTTGTTACACAATCTGGACTAATGTTCAGCCAAGTGTGCTATAAATTCGCGGTGAAGCTTGCTGTTTGAGGCAATGATTTCTCTGCTCCGGTAGCTTGCTGGATTTCCCTGCCAGTCGGTGACCTTGCCACCGGCTTCCCTGACCAACAAAAGTCCACTGGCAATGTCCCAGGGAAAAAGATAGCGGTGGTAGTAAAGGCTGAGCCGTCCGCAGGCAACATAAGCCGTACCTAAAGCTGATGACCCCATGAGCCTGATACAATGCACCTGCCACCATAATTTATCGGCTACATCAAGCATTTCCCTGCCTCGCTCCTGGCTGTAGCCCAGGTCAAAGCCAATCATAGCCGCCTGAAGTGAGCTTTCTTTGGAAACCTGAATCGGCGAGTCATTGAGATAAGCCCCTCTGCCTTTCTCGGCTCGAAAAAGCTCTCCTCTCACCGGGTCATAGGTTACACCGAGCAGGATATCCTCACCTTTGACTAAAGCGACATTTACGCAGAAGAAGGGAATGCCGAAGACATAATTGTTGGTGCCATCCAGCGGGTCAACCACCCAGGTGTAATCAGTGGTTGGAGCAGAGGAATTTGATTCTTCGGAGAGGATGCCGTAATCAGGATACTCGCCTTTTAGAAGCTCAATTATGAACTTTTCAGATAAAAGGTCGGCTTCGGTAACCAGATTGCCCTGATTTTTATGCTTTATCTGTCTTCTGGAGCCGAAATTAGCTAGAAGGATTTCGCCGGCACCCTTAG
>JAPLHH010000219.1 GCA_026389735.1 Chloroflexota bacterium
TTGCCCCCCCTGAAGCTATGGCGTCCCTGGTGAGACTCGAACTCACGACCCACTGCTTAGAAGGCAGTTGCTCTATCCTGCTGAGCTACAGGGAGATTCCTAGTAAAATGTAACACGATATTGATAAATCGGTCAAGTCAAGGTGAATATCGGAGTTCGGAGTCTCCTTTTCTCCTAATTGAATTATTGGTAGTATTTGTAGTATTGGAGTATTCTTCTCTCTTACTCAAACTGAGAACTGATAGCTGATCACTGATAACCTTCCTTCTCTCCTACAGGTTATTGTTTATTTCTTGACTTCTTGAGAGTCCCGTAATATATTAATAGTAAGAAGAAGAAAGAAGAAGGATGCGCTTATGATGTTTGTAATAAATGGACTTGGTTACAAAATCAGCAGAGATGATATTCTTATTAAAACCAGTGGCATCCCTCCCAAGCCGTTTGACGGACGCAATAAATACTATGTCGACCTCCATGGACTAAGATATCCTATCAAGCAGCCTGTTCACCTGGTGACAGGTTTATCTTATACCGGTGATTTTGGTGCGCAAGATGCATATCGCATTCTGAAAAAATTGGGCTTTACAATTCATACTATGCAAGTTGAGAAAGAAAAAGGGTCATCACAAAGTGTTGTTACCGGTGCATTCACCTCCGAGGGGACCACCAAATTCGCCGTCACGCTGGAAAAAGATGAGGATGGTTATATTGTCGTTAGCTGTCCGGTTTTGCCTGGATGCCACACTCAGGGGAGAACCGAGGAAGAGGCTATTGCCAATATTAAAGAGGCTATTCGCGGATATGTCGCCAGTATGCGCAGGCATGGAGAACCTGTCCCTGCCATTAAAGAGGTCCGGGAAGTTGAGGTATTGGTTTAATGCCGCGTATGCCTGTAATATCCGGAGATGAGTTCGTCAAAGCCTTAAACAAAATCGGTTATCAATGGGATCATACCGAAGGCATACATATGATTTTGATCCACTCATCAGGTAGGCGTCTCTCAGTGCCCCGCCACCCAGAATTAGGGCGAGGACTATTGAGGGCCTTAATGAGAGATGCTGGCTTAAGTCGGCAGGAACTCATCAGATTGCTGCGGACTTAAGGTTACACCGGTATAGCGAAAGTTGATTGAGTCCTTTTCCCACACTGAAAACGGATAACTGATAGCTGATAACTGATAACTCTCCTTCTCCCCGGTAAATTGCCTATTACGCTCAGATAGATTACAATATTGACTAATACCATTGAAGGAGAAACCGGGTTTATGAAACTAAAGAAAATCAAGAAATTAATGACCGTCGTACTTTTAGGCGTCACTCTTTTCGCCGTAGGCTGTGCCGGGCAGTCCAGCGCGACGCCTTCACCTACCCCCAAACCTTCAACACCTCAGCCGGTGCCTTCGACATCCGCCTCCAAACCGGCTTCAACCACTCCATCCAGTTCCCCATCCAGCTCCCCTTCCCCGTCACCCTCCCAGTCCACGCCGCCATCACCCGCATCTACGTCCAAAACCCTGACCTGGAGCAAGCCTCCGGCTATGCAAATCGATAAGTCTAAAAAATATACCGCCACGCTGGATACCTCTGAGGGGAGCTTCAAGATAGAGCTTTTTGCTCAGGAGAGTCCGCTTACCGTGAATAACTTTGTTTTCCTGGCGAACCAGGGATTTTTTAATGGTGTCATCTTTCATCGCATTATGAAGAACTTCATGATACAGACCGGCGTTCCGAAAGGCACCGGCACCGGCGGCCCGGGCTATAAATTCGCGGATGAATTGCCGCCCAAGCATAAATATGAGCCGGGCATCGTCGCCATGGCCAATTCCGGCCCCAATAGCAACGGAAGCCAGTTTTTTATCTGCACCGGCCCTGATTCCACCGGTCTGCAACCAAAGTACACCCAGTTC
>JAPLHH010000220.1 GCA_026389735.1 Chloroflexota bacterium
TACTCAACCACCAAAATTTCCGGGCTATTACGGTGGCATGGGCGCATCCGTATTATTCTCTAAAATAACTGTTACAGAAAGCACGTCATACACAATAACTATTGGTGTTGGCGGAACCGCCGGAAGTGGTGTAGGTGGAGGTGATGCAGGCGGCTTGACCAAAATAGCGTTAACGTCTAACTCCTCTAATATACTACTGTCCTTAGCTGGCGGTGGGGGTGGTCCGTACAACAATGGTGAAACAGATACTACTGCTGATGCTACTCTCGGCTTAACAGTAGCAACTGCACGTTTTTTTCCTGCGGATGCTGGTGATGGTGGAGCGGGTGGGTATGCAACGGGGTCTGCGGCAAGCGGCACAGCAGGCAAAAACGGATTCATGGCTATTCAATGGTAAGGAGATAAATAAATGTCTTGGACATCTATAGATATATCGAAAGGATGGATGCCTGATTTTATTAAATTCGGCATGCCGCCGGGTGGACTACAGACATGCAAGAATCTTCTGCCTTATGATGAAGGATACTGGCCTTGCAAGATGATGAAAGCATTGTCTACTGATGCTTTAACAGAACACGCAAGAAGGGCAAGAGGTCTCTTTACAGAAGATGGGAATTACATTGTTTTTATAGGCGGAAGTACGTCGTTATTCAGATATAATCCTGACAAATCAGTGGATGATGTCACCAGAACCGCATCTGATTATACAAGCGGCGGGAATTCATGGAACTTTGAAAAGTATGGTGATTGGTGTGTTGCGACTAACTTCGCTGATGAGATGCAGGTATTAAAGACTTTTAGCGCAGGCGCAACCTTTGAGGATTTGACTGGCGCACCACAAGCCAAGTTCATAAAGTTCTATAGTGGTCACTTGGTAGCAGGACATATAGCAAATAGTCCCAAACTGGTAAAATGGTCGGCTTTAGAAGATTTAGAGGACTGGACAATATCAACAGCTACCGGAGCGGATGAGCAGAACATAACCGATGCAGAAGGAGAGATAACCGGAATTGAAAGAATTGGCAAGGTTATGGGCGTGTTCTTTTCAAACTCCATATCATTGATGTATTTTTCAGGCAGTCCCTACACTTACACGTTTGTGCCTAACGCAATAAATAATGTCGGGGCTATAGAAAATACAATAGTTTCAACAGGTTCTCATGCGTTCTTTTGGGATTCACGGGACATATGGGCTTTTGACGGCAGTAATGTTGAGCCGTTGGGATATGGAATAAGAAACACTATCTCTGGATTGCTTAACAAGACTTATATTAATAGAGTGTCTGCAGTAGTGGATCAAAAAAGAAGTCTTGTATTCTGGTCATTCCCGTCCACTTCAAGCGCAGATGGGACTTGTGATTTAATATTAGCTTACAATTACAGAAGCAAAAAGTATTCTTTGATAGAAATGCCTCATTTTGCACTTCACAGCATCTACACTGGGGCACTTACTTTAGAAGAACTGTCGGGATTGTATCCTAATATTGACGAGGTTCCTTATTCCCTTGATTCCAGTTTCTGGATGGCTGGGTCACCTCAAATAGCTGGAGTTAATGTTGTAGATGATAAAGTGGCAACAATGGACGGCTCGGTACTAATCAGCACCTTACAGACACCTGTAATAAAGATAGAGGATAACGTGGTAATGGTGTCTAAGGTAAGACCTCGCTTACAGGGCGCGGTAGATGAAGTCAGCGTTAGAATTGCCAGTAGAATGAACGAAGATGACCTTGACTCCTATTCAGATGTGGCAATAGTTTCCAATTCTTCAGGTTATGCAGATGTCAGAGCTTCAGGCAGGTATTTAAGTGTGGAGATTACTTCCAGTCTGCATGATGGAATATTGGACATGGAAATTGAGGGTGTCGGTCGGGGCAAGAGATGAAAGAAATATCCCGCTTCCCTTATACAGAGAACGGTATTTCTTATGGACAGAAAGTAATTCTTTGGAATAAGGCTCTTGAAAATGCGGAACTTGCTTTAAGCGGAGGGAGTATGAGGTACGAGGATGTAGACGATACAGGAGTATATACATATTTTGGATATTCTGACCAAACATTAGGAACATGGATGATTAAACGCATGACCAATGCTGATGATTCCATGAGATATGCAGCAGGGTTGGGAGTCTATTCCGATGCCTGGACTGATAGATATACATACACTTACACCTATTAAGGAGGGATTATGTCAGCTACGAACACATTTGAAACCGATCTGCTGAATTTGATTTTCCAGAAAACCTTACCGTCGTATCTCGGTACACTGTCAGGTACTGGGGATGCAAGTTTTTACCTTGCACTCTTCACCGCAGACCCCACTGAGTCAGGCACACTCACGAACGAAGCGGCTTATGGTAGTTATGCCCGTGTAGCTG
>JAPLHH010000167.1 GCA_026389735.1 Chloroflexota bacterium
TTCGAGTCATTTCTCCCAGGTTAGCGCACTTCTTGCCCACCAGGTTGTTGTGCTCTTGCCCCAGTTCCTCGAACCGAAATATTAATTTGTCGGAACTCATTTTTTTGTCTCGGCAATATTTAGCCTAAAGAACTCAGCAATATTTTATTAACAGTAATGGGCGTTATTCACCTTTACTGTGCCGTCCATCCTCTATCAACGATGAAGACCTGGCCGGTGATGTAGGAGTAATCGTCTGAGGGCAAGTATAACAGCAAACTGTTTAGCTCGTCCATATCCCCCTCACCTTTTTTTAAGAAATTACGCAAGATATGTTATGTTTTGCCGGCCTACACAATGATTGACAAATTTGCTAAATATGTGAAATAATACCCGACGCGCATATCCACTTATGATTGGATACCGATTATAACGCAGAACCCCCAGGAAATGAAATGGGTTCTTCTGTCATGCACAGATGGTAGGGAAAAGTTTGTCGCATGATTTAATGAATAATTGACGAATTAGCCAAAGAGTCTCATAATCCCTAAACAAGTTAGAATAATTACGTAAATCGTGTATGATGTTTTGAGGAATTCAAGCGCGGTAAGGTCGTCAAGCGAGCATACTTTGTAGATAGGCCCTGCCTAAGATGAAAGCTCTCAATAACTAAAGGGCAGCCGGAAGGGATAGCAGATAAAGTTGTTGCTCCAAGGAAAGGTTGCGGTCATTACAGGCTCAACGTCAGGCATTGGCAGGGAGGGTGCCATTTTATTTGCTCAAGAAGGAGCAAAAAGCGTCGTTAGTGGTAGAAGCCACCAACGAGGCGAGGAAGTTGTGAGTATAATAAGGGAACAAGGCAATGAGGCAAGCTTTGTTCCGGCTGATATGCTCACAGTGACTGACATTGAGCGGCTCATTAAAATAGCTGTTGATACTTATGGTCGGCTAGATATCTTTTGGCATAATGCCGGCATAGTCGAGCCAGACTATATCGAAAATATCACAGAAGAAATATATGATAATATGATGGCAGTGCACTTGAAAGCAGGTGTCTTCGGTGCAAAATTTGCCGTTCCTGAAATGCGCAAGGCTGGAGGAGGGTCCATTCTATTCACTAGTTCGGTTGCCGGGCTAAAGCAATCTGGCTACTCATTGACCTATTCACTGGCAAAGGCCGGGCTTATAATGCTAACCAAGAAACTCGCGGTAGATTTGGCTAAAGATAACGTCCGAGTCAATTGTATTTGTCCGGGTAGGGTTGAAACATCTATGAGACTATCTATTGCTGAGCAAAGAGGGAGAGCGATGGACATTGACCCGGAGGAATGGGTAAGGAGAGACAAGCAGCGTATACCTATGGGCAGGTACATCACCGAAAAGGAAGTAGTTGATGGGGCGTTATTCCTTGTATCAGATAGAGCCTCCTCAATTACGGGTGCTGCCCTGCCCATTGACGGGGGCTTCTTGGCAGTATAATATTTCATAGAAAAATCTTGAGTCAGCTTCACTGTTCCCTTTGGAGGGAAGGTTTCTAGAGAGGTCGGTTAGCTGATTGGTGACATGGAATAAATATAAAAAGGAGGCTTGAATGGGAAGATTAGATGGGAAAGTGGCCATAGTGACCGGTGGTGGAAAGGGCTTGGGCAGAGCTTTTTGTTTTGGCTTGGCCAAGGAAGGGGCTAAGGTGGTGATGGCAGTACACCGCCTCGATGAAGAAGCGGCGAAAGCAGCCAAGGAAATAGAGGCTAAAGGCGGTTATGCTCTGGAAGTTGACGTCACTAAAGAAGAAGATACCCAGCGCATGGCTGAGGAGACAGTTAAGAAATTTGGCCGAATCGATATTCTGGTTAACAATGCTGCCTTCTACTATGGGGTGGGGAGGAAGTCGTTTTATGAGGTCTCGTCCGAAGAGTGGGACCGTGCATTGGCAGTGGGTGCCAAGGGAGCTTGGCTGTGCGCTAAAGCAGTATTCCCTCAGATGAAGAAACAGGGGAAGGGTAAAATTATTAACCTCTCTTCCGAGACAGTCTTCTCACCTACCAAGGGTATGATTCACTACGTTACTTCCAAAGCCGCGGTTATCGGTATCACCCGGGTTCTTGCCGGAGAGCTGGGGCAATATGGCATCTGTGTTAATGCCGTAGCTCCTGGTTTTACCGATACTGCGGCGAGCCGAACTATAGGTAGTATTGAGAAGTTCGACGTAAGTTCCATCCCTCTGGGACGTGTCGGAGTACCCGAGGACATAATTGGTAGCGTTATCTTCTTTGCCAGCGATGATAGCGACTTCGTTAGTGGTCAAACACTACTGGTCGATGGCGCAAGGCGTGTGCACTAGAGGGTGCTGGCATCCCAATTGATGTGGTTTTCTAGCTGAATAACATTTTGTTACGAGGAGTCTTAAATGGGAAGATTAGAAAATAAGGTAGCCATAGTGACCGGTGGTGGCAGGGGGTTGGGTAAAGCCTATTGCCTGAGAATTGCTGAGGAAGGAGCCAAGGTGGTTGTGGCTGATATCCTTGACCGAGAGGCAGAGGAAACAGTCAGTGAAATCAAGGCAAAGGGTGGCACTGCCATAGCAATAAAAGCCGATGTCACTTCCGAGGCTGACACCCAGCGCATGGCTGAGGAAACAGTTAAGAAGTTTGGTCGAATCGATATTCTGGTTAACAATGCCGGCTACTACTATGGGATGGCGAGGAAGCCATTTAATGAGGTCTCGTCAGAAGAGTGGGACAAGGCGATGCTGGTGAATGCCAAGGGAACCTGGCTGTGCTGTAAAGCAGTATTCCCCCAGATGAAAAAACAGGGGAAAGGTAAAATTATCAATGTATCCACCGAGGCAGTTTTTGCCCCGACTAAGGGTTTTATTCACTACACTGCTTCCAAAGCCGCAGTTATCGGTATCACTCGGGTTCTTGCCGGAGAGTTGGGGCAGTATGGCATCTGTGTTAATGTGATAGTTCCTGGTGTTGTCGATACTGCGGCGACCAGAACCTACATCGCTATCGAGAAGTTTGACGTAAGTTCCGTCCCTCTGGGGCGTGTTGAGCTTCCCGAGGATGTGGTTGGTAGCGTTATCTTCTTTGCCAGCGATGATAGCGACTTTGTTAGCGGTCAAACACTGCTAATCGATGGCGCAAGGCGAGTGCACTAGAGGGAAGGCGTGGCTGTGATAGATAAAGAACGCAGTATTTGACTATTGACCAGACTTACGGTATTTTATAAGTAAAAAATTAAGGAGGAAAAAAATATGCCCTGGACATGGAACTTGTATGTCAGAGAGTTCATGCCTCAAAGAGACCTGAAGAAATACCCGATGTGGTTCATGAACTTTGGCCATAGCTACCCGGCGTGGACTCCGCTATTTGGCTGGCACTGGAATTATGCCTTAGCTCATGGTCTTATATATGGCGTCAATGAGACATGGGTACCTACCATCAGGGGAAGTGAGGTTCGTAATATAGACGGGTGTGCCCTGGCTGCTGCCCTCAGGATTAGTGACGAGGCTGAGATTGCGGAAAGAGAAAGAAACTTCAAAAAGTTCATACTCGAAGACTATGCTCCCAATTGGGACAAGCTTTATACAGGTTTGGAAGACGAAATAAATGGACTGTCTAAAAAGTTCAGGACTTATGATTACGAAAAGGCAACACAGTACGAGTTGTACAAGATATTCAGGGAGGCAGTACAGTATCTCTATCGGTCTTGGGAAGGTCATTTCTATATGATATTCCCCCTGTATAACGCCTACTGGAATTGCAATGAGATTGCTGAGGAATACGGTGGTGTAAAGGAGTTTTCTCCCACATGGCATAGAATAATACGCGGCTATGACAATGACCTTTTTGCACAAGATAAAGCGCTATGGGGACTCCGTACCCGCGCCTTAGAGCTTAAGATTGATGATATCTTCACTAAGAATGCTGCCTCCGAGGTAATCCCAGCTCTAAAAAAGACCCCGGCTGGTAGGGAATGGGTGGAGAAAGACCTTTATGATTTTCTATTTATGAAGGGCTATGGTTGGCGGTCGCCGCGGATGATGGAGTTCATTGTGCCTTCATGGTGGGAAGACCCAACGCCGGCCATAAATCACATTCAGCAATATCTCTCACTATCAAAAGATGTTAATGCGCCCTTCAAACTTGATAGTATAAGGCCTCGCTTAATCAAGGAGCGGGAAGAATTAACCCGTGAGCTAATCGATAAAGTGAAGGCTGCCCACTATCCCGATATGGACTGGTTTCTGGCGCTCCTTAGCGTGAGTCAAAGGACAAGCTCTTACAGCGAGAGTCATGATGTGGCATGGGAACAGGGGTGCTTGACCACCTTCCGCTACTGTATGAGGAAGATTGGAGAGAGGCTGGTAAAGTTTGGCACTATTGAAAGTCCTGATGACATGTTCTTTTTCATTCCTGATGAGCTGGAGCTATTCATTGCTTATCCCGACTCATACGATGTCAAAGATCTTGCTGAGGAACGCAAGAAAACCTGGACGGCGCAGAAGGAATATCGAACGCGGCCGCCTATTTTTTCCAGTGGACCATTAACACCGGAGGATATAAATAAGCATCAGATTAATGTTCACGACGCCATAGTTTCCAAGGTTGTTGCCGGTGCGCAAGCTTCCCACAGACCTGAAACCGGCGCCATCTGCTTTGGTAATTGCGGCAGTCCCGCTGGCACCGCCGAAGGTAGAGCACATCTTGTATTAACAGACACAGATGTATTTAAGGTGCAATTAGGCGATATCCTGGTTTGCCCGTCTATGTCTTCGGGATGGACCCCGGTGTTACCGCTGGCTAAAGCAATAGTCACTAATGGTGGTGGCTCTCTCAGCCATGCTTGCATTCACGGCAGAGAATATGATATTCCCACGGTATCAAACACGCGTGATGCCACGATGGTTATCAAAGAAGGCGAAAAAATTCGGGTTGATGCTACTGAGGGGCTTGTCTTTCGGGTATAATAAACTAAAATAGTAGCAAAACTTGGACAGTAAGGGTCTAGGTTCTTTATCAGAGACTAGGGCGGTTGTTGTCTCAGCTAACCTTGGCTTATTGATTAAGTGCTTTTACCGGCAAGAGAGCATTTACAGGTGAAATGAGTGTCAGAGTTAAGCTGCCACCTATCCTGCAAGAGCTTAGCTGTGGAGCTGAGACATGTGAGGTAACCGGCCACACGGTTGGTGAATGTATTAAGAGCCTCGAGATGCGATTTCCCAACATCAAAAACCACCTGTTCGATAGGCAGGGGAAGCTGCTTCATATCTTTGGCATTTACCTAAATTCCGATGGTATTCACCCTGTGGACCTAGATACCCCTGTGCAGGACAACGACGATATTATCATCCTAAGCTTTATTACCGGTGGTTAATAGCCGCCGGGCTAATATTAACTTTGGAGGTGAAAAAATGCGTAGTTATACAGGTAAGCTGCTGCGTGTTAATCTGAGTAACCGTGAGAGCCACATCGAGGATATACCTGAGCAATTGTTGAAGGATTTCCTTGGGGGACGAGGTCTTGCTGTTAGATACCTTTACAGTGAACTTAAGGCTGGGGTAGAAGCTTTAGGGCCGGACAACAAACTGTTGTTCATGATGGGGCCCCTTGGTGCTACTACCGTGATGTCTGTTTCCAGAATGGCGGTAGTAACCAAGAGCCCTCTCACTGGATGTGTAGCTAAATCTATCGTAGGTGGCAACTTCGGTGCCTTCCTTAAGTTCGCTGGGTTCGACGGAGTAATAGTAGAAGGTAAGGCTAAGAAGCCAACTTATATCCATATTGATGGGAATGGAGTTCATATTCTGGATGCGGATGAAATTTGGGGGCTGGATACTGAAGAAACTCAAATGAAACTGCGGCAGCTGCATGGCACCTCAACGAAGGCTATTTGTATTGGACCATCTGGGGAGAAGCTGGTTCGCTATGCTGTAGTTATTAGCGATCTCCGCTGTGGTGGGCGTACTGGCGTAGGTACCGTGATGGGAGCTAAGAAGTTAAAGGCTATCGCTGTGAACTCATCCGGACCACTCAGTGTATATGACCCACAGCAATTCAAAAGTTTAGCCAGGGAGCAGATAGAAGGCTTAAGGACAAGTCCCCGGCGGATTCAGATGACCGATTTTGGAACATCATATCTGACCCTAGGCTTTGAGAAGATGGGCATATTTCCGGTAAAGAACTTCCAGGAGGGACATCTTGAAGGCGTCGAGAAGATAAGCGATGAAGCATTCGCTAAGATAAAAATCAAAAACGATGGCTGCTGGGGCTGCATGACAAAGTGCGGTCAAGTACGCAAGGTAACCGAAGGCCCATATGCCGGTGTCGTGAGCGAAGGTCCTGATTATGAGACCATCTGGGCTCTGGGTGGCAATTTGGCTAATATTGATTTGGCATCTCTGATAGCAGCAGACTCCCTCTGTGACAGGCTCGGCATAGATACTATCAGCGCGGGTAACGCTATCGGCTTTGCCTGCGAGCTATTTGAAAGAGGAATAATTACCAAAAAAGATACCGATGGGCTTGACCTTACCTGGGGTAACCATGGCGATATGCTCAAGCTAGTGGAGAAGATTGGCAGGCGTGAAGGGTTTGGAGAGCTGCTTGGTGAAGGCACCAAACGAGCCGCGGAGCATATTGGCAAGGGTGCTGAAGCCTATGCTATGCATGTCAAGGGTCTTGAGATTCCAGCCTATGAACCGCGCGCTGTTAAGGGCTATGGACTAATCTTTGCCACCTCAAACATAGGTGCCAGCCATATGTATGGTCGACCTAGGGAAGAGCTTGCTGGCAAGGCGGATAGATTTGCTGATGAAGGCAAGGGCAAAGACATTGCCCGCAACCAAATAGCACAAGCAGTGGAAGACTCGGTTGTTCAGTGCAGCTTTACTCCTGCTACCGGGTTTACTCCCGAGTCACGTGGGAAGTTCCTTGTGGCAGCTACTGGATTCAACGAGTTTAGTGATCCAGCCTATTTGGACCTGATAGGGGAGAGGATTCTTTGCCTTGAGCGTTCGTTTAATGTGCGTGAGGGGTTCAGTCGCAAGGATGATACTCTCCCTGCCAGGATGCTCACCGAGCCCTTAAAGAATGCTGGTCCAGCTACGGGGCAGGTAATAAAGCTGGATACGCTTCTAGATGAGTATTATGATGCCCTTGGCTATTCTCCTCAAGGCATACCTACAACGGAGAAGCTGAGGCAAATAGGCTTAGAGTGGGTGATAGAGGATATCAATAGATTTGTTAAGTGAACCACTTTCCGGGTTACGAGGAGGGTAAACTATCCAAAACGGTTAGGGAAGAAGGATGAAACCGCTGGTATTCCCGTTTTCCGTGGCGGAGCCTCTCCATAGGCCAAATCATTTCTGTTGTTTAGACTTTGTACCTTTTGCTCCTTAAAGCTCTTTTTCTTGCTCAGCCCTACTACTTCTGGCGTTGCCGGTAAGCTTCAATATAGCGTCTGGCATGTCTATCGCGACCCAGGAGCAGGTCAGCGGCAACAATGGCTGGACGTACCTTGGCTACATCCACAATGAGGCAGGTGGCACCTGCGGCAACAGCCATAACCACGAAGGCATTATTGAGCAATTCGCGGTCGGGCAAGCCAAAAGAGACATTGCTGGCTCCCAGTGTTATGTTCACTCCCAATTCAGCCCTAATTCTCCGAATGGCTTCTATTATTGCCGGCCCAGAGCTGGTATCGGCTCCCACGGCGAAAGCCAGGCAATCAATGATAATGTCCTCTCGGGCGATACCAGCTGCCTCAGCACGCTCCACTAGCTTACGAGCCACGCTTATCCTCCGTTCTGCATCCTTTGGTATACCCTCATCGTCTTGCACCAAACCAACGACTGCTGCTCCATATTCCTTTACCAGAGGTAGAACTTTGGCTAAGGAGTGCTCTTCACCGGTAACAGAGTTGATGAGAGGTTTGCCCTTGTAGATTTTGAGGGCTGCTTCCAAAGCCGCCGGATTATTACTGTCAAGGCATAGGGGTATATCTACTGCGTCCATCACTGCCTGCACTGCCTGGGGGAGCAGTGTTACCTCGTCAACGCCGAATGTACCCACGTTAACATCAAGAATGTCCGCCCCGGCTTGTGCTTGAGCCAGGGCTTCCCTGCGGACAATGTCCAAGTTGCCTGCTTTCAGAGCCTCTTGAAGTTTTGTCTTACCGGCAGGATTGATACGCTCGCCGATAAGCACTGTGGACTGGGCATCACCAATGATTACTTCTTTCGTGGGGCTTGACACTCTGGTCTCCATCAGTTAATTTCCTTCCTTTTGCCGTCTATAATCCTGTATCGTCCCAAGTAACTCGCCTGGATGAAGGTTTGCTCAAAGTTGGGGGCACTGGCTAATTCAATATAGTTGACTCTGGAGGCAACGGCCTGGGCCTCAGCCCGCTTGGCAAGGGAAATCAGTGCCAGCTTGGCTCCCATGCCGGCAGCGTTTCCTGCCTGCCGGAAGCGGTTTAGAGGCAGTGATGGTAACATGCCAATTGTTACCGCACTGTTCACATCGATGTAGGTGCCAAAGGCTCCGGCGATAATCACCTGTTTGATTTCGTCTTCAGGACAGTTGTTCGCTTCCAGAAGTGCCTGGATACCGCTGCGAATGGCAGCCTTGGCCAGCTGCAGTTCTCTGACATCGTGCTGAGTGATAGTGATGGCTGGCTTCCCGCCTCGTTCCTCCTTACTAACCAGTACAAACTCGCGTTGTCCTTTGTAAGTACGAACACGAGGGTGATTGTCCATTATTCTGCCGCCTTCATCGATGGCTTTAGCCAGATAAAGCTGGGATAGGGCATCTAGTATGCCAGACCCGCAAATACCAATGGGCGGTGCTCCGTCAATCGTCTGGTACTGGATGATATCATCGGCAATTCGCAGGCGTTCGATAGCACCTGTGGCAGCCCGCATGCCATACTTGATATGACCGCCTTCGAATGCTGGGCCGGAGGCACAGGAGGTGGAAGTAATTTTCCCATCATGTATTAGAGAAACCTCGGTATTAGTCCCGATGTCCAGAGCCACTACTGGTCCTTTGGCCAGCAATACTTCTGTTGCCAGCAACATCGCTACATGGTCGGCACCAACGAAGCCAGCGATGTTAGGCAGAAGGTACACATATGCCCCTGGAGCAATATGCAAGCCCAGGTCACCAGCCTTAATGTCCAGAGCCCTACTAACCGCAGGGACAAAGGGAGACAGAGCCAGTTGCCTTACCGGCAAACCGAGGAACAGGTGGTGCATGGCGGTGTTGCCGACTACTACTGCCTCGACAATTTCCTCTGTGCTGGCATTAGCCTCGGCACACAGGTCAGCACAAAGCCCGTTGATTGCTTCAACAGCCAGCTTCTGTACCGGCATGCCCTCATCCGGCGACTGTACGACACTGGTAATACGGCTGATGATGTCCTCTCCATAGCTGATCTGGGGATTCATGACCCCTTTGGCGGCTAAAGTCCGGCCATCGCTCAGATTAACCAGATAGCCGGCAATCTTGGTGGTGCCCAGGTCTATGGCTAACCCCAGTTGGCGGCTTGGCCAGGGAAGGACAGCTATTAATTCGCCATTGCGGACTACAGCCAGGAACTCCCAGTTCCACGACCGCAACTGGGTAGAAAGGACACGCAGGACATTAATGTCAATTTTGCCGCAGTTTAATTGGTATTGCTGGGTTAGCGCCTGGAGCAAGCGGTCAGCATCAGCGTCTGGTGCTGACAAGGATGGAGCTTCCATTTTCAAGCGGTAGGCGCGAACGGATGGCTCCGGACGAACTTTTACCTCCAATCCCTCCACCTGGATCCGCTGGGTGGTGGTCATTGACTCGGGTGGCACAGTAAGTTTGCAGTCACTGTGAGGATAAGTCTGACAGGCCAGATGCCAGCCCTCCTTCAGTTCTTGAGATGTAAATGCCTCCTGTTCGTTAGGCGTTGGTTTTGAGACAGTGCCACTTAGAACTTGCACCTTGCACGAGTGGCACGTTCCCTTGCCTCCACATACGCTGCTGATACCCACACCTAGCCGGCGAGCACAAGCCAGAAGGGACTCGTTCCTCTGACATTCCCCTCTTCGACCTACCGGCTCAAAATCAATTGTACAAGCAGTCATTCTCTTCCTGCCTTGGCTTTATCCTGTTGCTCAACTTACGCCTGTATTCTATAAGGACAGGTTTTTCTGAGGCTGCAGTGGGCACAGACTTCAGCTCGTGTCCACGTTGCCATTTGTGACCCTATGCCGATGACCATGGAAGCTGATTTGCGGGGAACCATTATTCCTGAAGATGTCAGGCTCACTCCAATTTCTTCTGCCGGTACCAGTTTAAGCAAGTGCCACTGCTCTTCAATAGGTAAACCAGGCATACCCGGACTGATGGGGCTGCTCGACTGATAGCCACGGGAGGATGCCTCACCCGTTATGAGCTTACAGACTTTCTTAGTCAGCGAGTCCACTGCTGCGCTGCCGATGCCGTCAAGAAGCATACCTCGCAAGGGCTCGCCCTTGCTGAAGTAGTCTGTTGCCTGCTTTTCCAGCTTGGGACCAATAGTGCAGACCACAACGGCAAGCTCTTTAGCCTCTGTCAGGAGTGGTGGTAATAACAGGCCATGCACCACTGCGTTATCCTCAGGGGACGATTGCCGGTGGCTCATCCCAGTTATAGGGTGGATTTCATAGGCCGCAGCCGGCTCCAGGAGATGAGCGCTCTCCACACTGGCTAGCAGTTCAAGGATTAGATTTTTTATCTCAGGCCTGATTTTAGAATGTCCCCTGAATCCCTGCCGGCGCAGCACCTCTTTGGTCTTCAAGCTCAGGGGGATATCAAGGATTACGGGCACACCTTTCTCCTCAGGGACTAGTCAATGGCGGGAGTATGCCATCAAAATAGTCCCGGTGCACGCTTCTCCTCCCGTATTACAGCCTCAGCCTTTTCGGTATTTATTTGTATACGCCGTATTCCTTGGCGAAATCAACCATAGCCTTGACGTTTTCCGGCTTTGCCTCGTCAAAGAACGCCCCATTGCACATGATGTAACCACCGCCTTTGCCAGCAGTGTCGATAAGATTCTTTACATAGTCTTTTATCTGCTGGGTCGTGCCCAGTTTCAGCAGGTCAGAGGGCACGTTACCGGCGAGACAGGCAACGGCACCGAGTGTTTTCTTGACCTTAGTCATATCTGACTGGTCGATCATCCACAGAGTCTTACCCTTAGGTATATCCTTTAAAATCTCCAGACGCGTGGTCCAATGCCCCTCAGCTGCAGGAAATGGTACGGCTCCCTCATGAATTAAGCCCATCATGACCTTTCTAAGAGTGGGCCAGTAGAATTTCTTGAACTGCTCATCGGAGAGGAAACCGTCAGCACCTTTATGTAGAGGCATGAATATTAGTGGATGTCCGTTCATCTGTGCTGCGCCTACCCCCATCTTAATCATTAACGGCGTTAATACCTCCAGGGCTTGGAGGAGCTTATCCGGCTGGCGGTACATATCCAGCATTATCCCTCTAGTTCCCCTGAGGGTGTCGCCAATCACATCAAAAGGTGCCTTGGTAAAGCCGCCGAATATGCTCGGAAATCCTAATCCGCTCATCTCGACGCTGAAGGCACCGACAGCCCCCACCCATTTCAGTGCTTCACCACCGGCTTCCATAAGGGCCTTATAGGCGGCTTGGACGGGTGGCAGACCATAGGGTATAAAATTAAGGGCAACTCCATATATTTCGAGTATGCCAGTGAGAGCCGGTAGCATCTGGAAGGGCTGTAAGGCGCCGAATACGCGCGGGAAGTAGGTATTACTGAAAAAGTTCGACGGGTCCTGAATCAAGGCATCATATTCATCCGCCTTCATATATTCGCCTTCGTTGCACTGGTACGAATGCTCAGGTGCGACCCCATGGCCGGGCCAGGAGTATAGCTTGTAGTCAAGAATTTCAAAGAACTTTCCCGGACCAGGCGCTACGTTGCCAATATTCATATCCGGCTCAAAGTCAAGCAAGAATTTTTTAAAAGTCATGTTGAGTTTGTTGTAGTCATACATCACTTCTTGAGGGGTCACTCCGCCATAATAAACGGGGAAAAAGCTAGGAAGTATGAAGGCCGGCACCCTGTCCGGCAATTTCTTCATTTGAATGGCGTCTTTTATCCTGGTTATTCTCTCCTTATAAGTTTTCTCAGCTTTGGGGCTTTGGAATTTAAGGTCATTCCCCTGAGGGTCTTTCGGTAAAAGCCACCTTTGAAACAGCGCCTCCTGCTTTTCATCTGATGTCATATCTTCCCATTTCTTTTCCATTTTTATCTCCTCCTGTACATTCTCTGCTGAGGATTCTTACCCAGCGCCGACCCATTTCTTGGCCAGGGATACTCCGGCCATGGCATCTTTACCATAGGCATCAGCGCCGGTATACTTCCTTACCTCCTCGCTGATTTGACCACCACCAATCATGACCTTTACCTTGTCTCTCAGACCAGCAGCTTTTATGGCTTCTACAGTCTGTTTCATGGAATCGAAAGCCAGGGTCAAAAAGCCGCTTAAGCCAACAATAGGAGCACCACTCTCCTTTATCTTTTCCACGAACTTCTGCGCCGGGACATCCACGCCGAGGTCGTAGACCTCGAAGCCGCTAACATCGAGCATGAAGACCACGATGTCCTTGCCGATGTCATGTATATCGCCGGCAACAGTGCCAAAAACAACCTTGCCCAGACGCTTAGCCTCTGCTGCCTTGCTCAGCTTGGGCTTAACCATGTCGGTTATTTCCTTCAATATTTCACCGGAGTATACCAGGTCAGGTATGAAATACTCGCTGTTGGCGAAGCGCTTGCCCACGATTTCCATGGCGCGCCTGGCATCGTCCAGAATTTTGAGTGGCTCTTCACCAGCACCCATCCTGTCTTCAACAATCTTAAGAGCCTCTTTTTCCTTCAAATCAGCTAATGTGCTAACTAGGTCTTTAGCCATGTTTCTTTAACCTCCTTAATCTATATTGGGCTCTTTAGTCTGCTAGCGTTATTATATTGAACTTATTCGGCACCTCTCTTGTTATCTTTCTTAATCTTCTCGACCTAAAATAAAGAACTCAAGATATACCATATCCAAAAAGCGGAGAGGCTTAAAAGCACATCAGCCTCTCTGTGCCTCACCGTTCTCTCTGTCCGGTTCGGGGGTAACCCTTGCCTACCTCTCTAGATATGCCAGAGTTGATAGTGTATTAT
>JAPLHH010000038.1 GCA_026389735.1 Chloroflexota bacterium
AGCTGTTTCTTCGCCGCAAACAAAAGCCCCAGCTCCCTCTTTAATCTTTACATGAAAATCGAAGCCGGAGCCAAGAATATTATCCCCGATAAAACCATACCTCTCCATTTGCTGGAGAGCTAATCTCAACCTTTCCAGAGCTAAGGGATATTCGGCACGACAGTAAATGTAGCCGTGGTTAGCCCCTATAGTGTAAGCCCCGATAGCCATCCCCTCCAGGACTGAATGAGGGTCACCTTCCAGAAGTGAGCGGTTCATAAAGGCACCCGGGTCACCTTCGTCAGCATTGCAAATGATATATTTTTCCTTCCCTGGTGCTTTCCGGCAGAAATCCCATTTTTGCCCTGTCGAAAAACCAGCGCCGCCTCTGCCGCGCAAGCCTGATTTCTTAATCTCTTCAATTATTGCTTCCGGTGTCATCTTTAATGCCTTGACCAGGCCGTTGTAGCCACCGTTAGCAATATAGTGGTTTATGTTTTCGGGGTCGATGAAACCGCAGTTGTGCAGGACTACGCGAACCTGAGGTTTGAGCACCGGCAATTCGAAGAAGTTGGGAATGCTGTCAACCTTGCCGTCACCAGTGTAACCTAGAGCTAGGTCAGGCCGAGGGTTATCAGTTACCAGGTAGTCCTTAACAAGCTGAGTAGCAATCTCAGGGGTTAAATTGCCGTAGATGATTTGTGGACGCCCCGGCTTAATTATGCCGACCATAGGTTCGGCAAAACATAGCCCCATGCAGCCGACCTGGATGACAATAGCCTCGATGTTTTGTCGTCAAAAGCCGCGGCTTATTGCTTGATTGTAGCGCTTCCCACTCTGAAACTGCTCGTTTGTGAATTTTCTCGAAAGTCATGGCACTATGCCTTCATCGATATTCTTTGAGAGTCTCTTTCGCCTTGACAACTGTCATCCGTCCATAAACATCCTTGTTTATGACCAGTACTGGGGCTAAGGCACAGGAACCGAAGCAGGCTACCCTCTCCAAGCTGAATTTATAATCTTTGGTTGTGCCTCCGGATTCAATGCCCAGCTCTCTCTTTACCTCATCCAGGATTCGCGCGCCCCCGCGGACATGACATGCCGTGCCTAAGCAGACCTTCACGGTGTGCTGACCGCGGCGAGTGAAGTAGAACTGGGCATAGAAAGAAGCAACTCCAAAGACTTCGCTTTCCGACATTCGAGAGGATTTAGCTATCTCTGAAATTGCTTCTTCATGGAGATAACCGAATTTTTCCTGGACTTTCTGCAGAACTGGAATTAACGCTCCCTTTTCCCCCTTGTATAATTTTTCCTGGACTTTTTGTAGGATTGGAATTAATGCGCCCTTCTCCCCCTTGTATTCAGCCACTATCTTAGCTAGTTCATCAGACACATGGCTCTCCGCGCAATTGAATAACCAAAGCGGTAGTTTAGCAAAAAAAGCGCCCTCGGTCAATCGCCGTGGTCATTCTGAATACTCCTCCTGTCATTCTGGGCAACTTCCCTTGTCATCCTGAGCATTCCACCGTGTCATTCTGAGCGAAGCGAAGAATCTCCCAATGTAGTTGCGAGGCTTCAGCCTTGCCGGTTGAACTAAACACATGTAGAGGCGAGGTTTTAACCTCGCCTATCGCGACCTTAAAAGGTCGCGGCTACATCTGTTGGTAAACAGCGACCTCCTGTTTGTCATTGCGAGGCGTCCCGAGTGAAGCGAGGGAACAGCCGTGGCAATCTCGGTGGCTCAAAGGGGTTGAGCAATAACCTGCTGACATGCATAGCCAGGTGTCTGGCAAGGGTGCTATACTTATGGCTTCATGGAGAAGCAGCTACAGGTCGCTGAGCGAAAACGCATCTTCGGCCTTAACCCCAACGTATTCTTCCTGGGGCTGGTCAGCTTCCTTACCGATGTCAGTAGCGAGATGATTTTCACGCTTCTTCCCTTGTTTCTCGCCAATATCCTGGGAGCGGCTGCAATTGTCATCGGTTTCATTGAGGGGGTAGCCGAGAGCACAGCCTCTCTGCTCAAGATTTTAAGCGGCTGGCTCAGCGATAGGCTGGGCAAGCGTAGATCTTTAGCTGTTATCTGCTATGGATTGTCTACTTTAGCAAAACCTTTCATGTATGTAGCCACGACCTGGGGATTGGTGCTGGGGGTGAGATTTGCCGACAGGTTAGGCAAGGGTGTACGCACGGCACCGAGGGATGCACTGGTAGCCGATTCTGTGTCGGCTAAACAGCGGGGCAAAGCCTTTGGATTTCACCGGGCTATGGATACCTCTGGCGCTGCCTTGGGGCTTGTTGTTGCTGCCGCCGTCGTCTTTTTGCTCCAAAAAGGTGCTCTAGAGCTGATTCGAAACACCTACCAGTGGCTGGTGCTGATTGGAATTATCCCGGCGGTACTGGCTTTATTTGTGTTTTTCTTTGTCCGTGAGGCTAAGAAAGGTTCAAGCCCGCAAAGCCAATCTGAGTGTTTTGGAAAAAGCTCTCAGGACACAAAGGCCAGCTTTGACAATCGCTTCAAGCTTTTTCTCGGCATCATGTTTTTGTTCACTCTGGGTAATTCAAGCGATGTCTTCCTTATTCTGCGAGCGCAGAACCTGGGTAACTGCGTCCTTTATATACTTTTGATGCTCGTCCTGTTCAATATCATCTACTCGACCGTGTCTATACCAGCGGGGATACTATCAGACAAGCTGGGCAGGCGGCGAATCATAGTTCTAGGGTGGTTAGTCTATGCTGTTACTTATCTTGGCTTTGCTATGGCATCTGTCTCGTGGCAGATATGGCTGCTTTTCGCCCTTTATGGAGTTTACTATGGGCTTGCCGAAGGTGTAGCTCGGGCTTTTGTCGCTGATTTAGTGCCTGAAGACAGGTGTGGCACAGCCTATGGCCTTTTCCACGGTGTAGTTGGCATTACCCTTTTGCCGGCCAGCATAATCGCTGGCTGGCTGTGGCAGGCAATCAGTCCGGCTGCCACATTTTATTTCGGAGCTGGTCTGGCGTTCTTGGCGATGATTGGCTTGTTAGCTCTAGTGCGCGAATAATTTTACTCCAGCACCATATTGTCTATAAGTCGCGTCTTGCCATTCTAACCGCCAGTGAGGCTAGTGCCGGTCTATCTATTTTTGATAGTTCTTCCAGAGTCTGGGCATCGGCAATGCTGACATATTCGATTTTGGCTAATGGCTCCTTGCTGATAAGGGAAGTCATCTCCTGGCGTATGCGCTCCGCGTTCCTGTCGCCTTTTTCCCACAGGTTTTGAGCCAGTGTAAGAGCCTTGAACAGCACGGCGGCCGCTTGGCGCTCTTGTGGGTTTAGATAAACGTTGCGGCTGCTCATGGCCAGCCCATCGCTCTCTCTAACGGTAGGCGTCACTATTACTTCTAAATTCATATTGAGGTCAGCGGCCATCTTCTTGATGACTAACGCCTGCTGGGCATCTTTCTGGCCGAAGTAGGCGCAGGTGGGCTCTACAATATTAAACAGCTTGGCGACGATGGTAGTCACCCCCTTAAAATGCCCAGGGCGGCAGCTACCTTCAAGCCGATCGGTAACCTTCTCCACTTCTACCCAGCTATTAAATCCTTCAGGGTACATCTCCTCAGCCGAAGGCATGAAGACGATGTTTGTCTTCTCTTTTCTCAGCAGAGCTAAATCGCGCTCTGTATCTCGGGGATAAGTTTTGAAGTCCTCGGTGGGACCAAACTGGGTGGGATTGACGAAGATACTGGCTACGACCACCGAGTTCTCAGCTCGAGCTTGCTTGACCAAGGCTAAATGCCCGTCGTGAAGATAGCCCATGGTGGGGACAAAGCCTACAGAGCCGAGGCTCTTCATCCTCAAGGCTTTCATTTCAGCGATGGTTCTGGCTATCTGCATGGCTGTTCAGGCACGTGCTAATTCTTCGAGTAAGCTCTCATCTATGGTGGAGCTATGTTCGGCGGTAGGGAATTTGCCTGCTTTGACTTCAGTAACATAATCAGCCAGGGCGGTCTTTATTTCGCCTGCCAGTTTGGCATACTGCTTGGCATGTTTGGGCACAAAATCGGAAAATAGGCCAAGAAGGTCACTGATTACCTGTACCTGGCCGTCGCAATCAGGTCCAGCTCCGATGCCGATGGTGGGAATGCTTAGCTTCTGGGTAATCAGCCTGGAAAGCGGAGCCGGCACCAGTTCGAGGACAACAGCAAAGGCACCAGCTTGTTCTAGAGCCCGTGCGTCTTTAAGCAGTCGCTCGGCAGCCTCGGGAGTTTTGCCTTGCACTTTGTGGCCTCCGAGTTGATGTATTGATTGTGGCGTCAGTCCGATGTGGCCCATGACCGGTATTCCGCATTCAACGATTCGCTTTACCGTCTCAGCGACGGTTACTCCACCCTCCAGTTTAACCGCCTGTGCTCCTCCCTCCTGAATGAACCGCGCTGCATTACGCAGGGCATCAGCAATATTTGTATGATAAGTCATAAATGGCATGTCACCTATTACCAGAGCTTGCTTAGTACCTCTAACCACAGCTTTAGTGTGGTGAATCATCTCGTCCATAGTTACCGGAATGGTTGATTCATAGCCTAACATCACCATACCCAGGCTGTCCCCAACTAAAATCAATGGCACGCCAGCCTCGTCTACCAGCTTGGCGGTGGAGTAGTCATAAGCAGTGAGCATGACTATTTTTTCGTTCTTGGCCTTCATTTCCTTTACCTGGTTAATGCTAACTCGCATTTTCGCACCTCCTTACCATTAGTAAACAGCCCTTCTCTTTACAGTGTTGATAACAAATCTTTCGTCCAGTCCCTTGTGCCTTTGGTGTCAACAATTCGGTTTTCTGAATCTACATATACCAGCCTCGGAGTAGCCGTAACAGCTTCATCCTCAGTAACCACATGGTAAGACAGGATAATCACAATGTCACCTTTAGCCACGAGCCTGGCGGCAGCACCATTAAGGCAAATCTCTCCAGAGCCTCTTTCACCTTCAATCGCATAGGTGTGGAATCTGGCACCGTTGTTGATATTCAATACATCCACTTTTTCATAAGAGAGTAAGTCGGCTGCTTCCATCAAATTCCTGTCGATGGTTATGCTGCCTTCATAGTCGACGTTGCATCGGGTAACTCGCGCTCGGTGGATTTTGCCTTTGAGCATAGTTCTCATTTTTTGTCTCCTCATTTTGTTTTATCTCAATAAAGCTTGTAGCTCTTCTGCTCTCTGCAAATCGATTTTCCCTTTAGCCAGAGCAATCGGTATGGTCTGCTGTCCTAGCTCTTTGTAGATGTTGAGTAATGGTGGGGCTTGTTTTCCCAACGATTCCAGATGTCTGCTTATGGTGCCCAGGTCGCCTCGAGCAATTGGGCCGGTTAAGCAGTTCGGTAAACCGACGTTTTCAATGTTGCTTAACGTGCCCCGTAGCAGAGGCATCAGAGCTTTGATTGCTTGCGCTGTTGGCACCTCAACCTCAAAGGTTTGCCATAGGTCTGTAGCCAACTTGACCAGAGTCACCAGATAGTTACAGGCGAAGACGGCTGCCGCATGATATAGCACTTTATCGCCGGCTTTGAGGGTTACCCAGTCCCCTTCTAAAGCAGTAGCCATCTCCTTAAGTGTGGATGATAGTGACTCCTCGGCTTCAATAGCGAAGGTGGAACCGGGTATATTGTCTATTGCCTGGTCAACGCTGGCGAAAGTCTGTAGGGGATGAAAACAGCCTGTGTTAGCTCCCCGCTGCTTCGCTGGTTCCAAAATGTCAATGGAGTGAGCACCGCTACAGTGAACCACACTTTGTCCGTTGTGCCACTGAACCTCAGTAGCTACCTCGGGAATAGTGCCATCCGGTGTAGTGATGAAAACAAGCTGAGCAATATCCGCTACCTCTTGAGCTCCATTGTAAACCTGGCAGCCGCTTATCCTTTCAGCTAGTTTCTCCGCTGAGGTTAGGCTCCGACTGGATACAGCAATTACCTGGTATCCGTGCTGAGCCAGCCTCACAGCCAGGGCAGTACCTGTTGTCCCGGCACCTACAAAGCCTATCGTCGGCGTATCCTTTTTCCTCATCGCACGTCCTTCATTGCCGGTATTCCAGCTAGCGTTTCTGCATGCTGAACTGCTCTGACTATGGCATCAGCCACGACCTCAGCGGCTGCCGTCCCCAATACAGTAAGGTCGCCCACCTTGTCACCCAAAGAGAGAGCGAAAATAGTGTCACCGTCGTACATAGTGTGGCTTGGGTTAATGGCCCGGGCTATGCCGTCCTGAGCCATCTGCGCTAGTTTGTTTACCTGCTCTTTATTCAAGCTAGCGTTGGTAGCCACCACCCCCAAGGTGGTATTGGTGGGTAGTGGACTTTTTCTATAACTATGAGTGCCGCCGGTTAACAGTTCGGTGGTACTGAGGAAGCCATTATTCTCCTCGTTGCGAGAGCCAGCCAGGATCTTGCCTTTTTTTGGGTCAACGACATCGCCGATGGCATTGACCACGACCAGCGCAGCAACGATGATGTCGCCACCTATCTTGCAGCTGGCTGTGCCCAAGCCGCTCTTGGTAGCTCGCTCAATGCCTAAAATTTTCCCTACTGTAGCGCCGGTGCCGGCACCAACGCAGCCTTCAACTACCTCCTTGTCGGTGGCAGCCAGGCAAGCCTTGTAGCCTTCCTCAGCCCCAGGTCTGATTTTAGAGCTGCCTATATCCAGGTCGAAAAGAATGGCTGCGGGGACAATGGGCACCTTGGCTACCAGAGTCTCATAGCCGATGTCTCGTTCCTCTAGATATCGCATAACACCCCCGGCAGCGTCCAGGCCGAAAGCGCTACCGCCGCTGAGGAGGATAGCGTGAACTTTTTCCACTAGATTCATCGGTCGGAGCAGGTCAGTTTCCCTGGTTCCTGGTGCCGAGCCCCTCACATCAACACCAGCCACCGCCCCGGTCTCACATAGAATCACAGTACAGCCAGTGACCGCCTCTTTGTCGGTATAGTGCCCTACCTGTATTCCCGGAACATCTGTTATAGCGTTATACATCGTCCCAAAAAGAAAGCCTTCTCAGCATCGCCGAGAAGGCTCACCACACGTTACTCCTATTTCCCGTCTCGGTCATCGCTGATCCAAGCGGCCCTTTTTTATTGTTTTTAATAAAGGCTCACTGCCTTATGGTCAGTGGCGATTATAATAATAAGGAATTTTGCCATCCTTGTCAATGGCCAAAAGGTCACACTTCGTTATGAGGCTGGCAGTTTGGAGCGGGAGACGGGATTCGAACCCACGACAGCCTGCTTGGAAGGCAGGTTCCCAAGGCCGTCAGTTGTCAGCTTCGCAATAACAGCTTCGCAGATACGGTCAATTATCTCAGGGTCGGTGTAGGCAGGTTCCCCATCTTTCACTTTTAACCTCCTTCTACCATAAGCTCTTCTTCAGCATTTAGAAATCAGGTGGGACTGTGTCTTTGGGTTTCTTTTCTTGGTTCTGTAAGAATTTTGCACTATTTTTAATCAATCGTCAAGATATTTTAAGTAGAAAATTTAGCTAATTAGCTAATGAACAAACCTATCTACGTAGGGAAAGGCAAAGGTGTCAAAAAGCACTGGTTTTTGTGTAGCTTTTAAGCCCGTTTTGGCATTATATAAGTGAGAGGGTAAAACCTCTTGCGGAGCGACTAACCGGTGCCAGCGGATTGCGGGTCGGCAAGGGTCTGGACAACTGAATAAGGCTAAACCAACTTTCGAGGTAAGGGCTTGCTTTGGGCTAAAGCCTTGCCTTGCTTACTCTTTTTGTCTTTAGCTCTTTGAGGCTATCTAAAACGGTAGTGCTAGCGATAAAAGGCGAAGGGACAATAAGAGAGCAAGAGCAAAAAAGAAAGTAAAAATTATCTCGAATGATAGGGATAGTCTTGCCTGCTTTGCTAAAGCTAAATTGGCAAGACAAAGCCAAAAACTGAATAGCTGATATATAGACAATCACCGCAAAGGACGGGTGAAGCGTAGCCCTTCCTTTGGGTTTTTTGTGCCTTTTTTCACAGGGGTGTAGGTCTCTAGACCCACACCCCTTTTTTTATCCCCTGAAGACGAACACTCCGCCCTGTTCCCCTTTCCGACTAATCCCCACTGCTCACCAGAAGCCCTAAAAAGCCCCTCCAAACCGCCGGGGATACCAATCCCCCTTTAGGCTACATCAACAAAGCCCCTTTTTTAGCCTTAGAGTGGGTACATTCTCTTGCCCCTGCTTCTCTTTCCGCTGCTGCCTGAACAAAACAGGCTTCTGTGTCCTATGTATACTTTTACCAAAACTG
>JAPLHH010000291.1 GCA_026389735.1 Chloroflexota bacterium
ATAGAGAAAATAAACCTCGGCCTGGAGCAGGCCAAGAAAAAGAAGGAGCAGTAGCAAATCAATTCTGCATTGCTCCGGAGCCTAGTGAATTACAAAAAGGAGTAAATAAACTATGTCTATAACCTTAGCAGAATCAGCAAAACTTTCTAATGATGTCCTCTTGCAGGGCGTCATTGAAACCATCATCAAGGATTCGCCAATCCTTCAGGTTATGCCGTTTGTCGAGATTGTCGGTAACGGCTTGACCTACAACCGGGAGACGGCTCTTGCTGCCGCCACCTGGTACGCCCCCCTTGGTGACTGGACATCCACCACAGCACCGACATTTGACCAGCTCACCGCCACCCTGGCAGTGCTGGGCAGAAATGCCGATGTCGACAGCTTCATAAAGCAGACCAGGAGCAATATCCAGGATATTGAGGCAGCAGTCCTCGAGCTGGCTGCCAAATCGTTGCGGATGGAGTTCGAGAGAGCCTTCATCTATGGCTGTGTCGCCAACTATCTGGGCATGACAGGCGATGCCAATAGCATCAACGGCTTAATCAAGCTCATAGCCACCGGCACAGCCAGCAGCCAGGTAATAGCCATGGCCGCTACTGGCGCCACGCTTTCCCTGGCAAAGCTTGATGAGCTGATAGACGCTGTCAAAGGCGGCAAGCCAGACTTGCTTTTGATGAGCAAGAGAAGTCGAAGAAAGATAAATGCCCTGGCCAGAGCCGCCGGCTGTAACCTCGAAGTCGGCACTGGCAAGCTGGGTGAGTTTGCCCAGTTCTACAATGGCATCCAAATCGGCACCAGCGACTATGTCCTGGACGCCCACGTTCTGACCGCCAGCGTGGAGACGGCAATCACCGGTGGAACATGCTCTACTATCTACGCCTTGCAGTTCGGCGAAGGTGCCGTCTGCGGAGCAACCAATGGCGGCATCCAGGTCGAGCCTTTAGGCGCTTTGGAAGGCAAGGACGCCAACAGAAACCGCATCAAGTGGTATGTCAGCCTCGTTGACTTCTGCCTCCAGAAGCGAGCCGCCCTAATCGGAGTTCAGGACTAACATTGTCCGTCTAGCAGGGGTTCGAACCTCCACCCTTGTTAGGACATCATCTCCATAGGTGGGGGGAGAAGCGGCAGGGTCACCCGCTGCGCCAGCTTCACCCTCCACCAACTAAACCGAGGGAAGGGAGAACGAAATGGAAACAGGCGACCTGTTTGACGACAAAGGTAGACCGATACGGGTTATCGAGTCGACCGACTTAGCCTTGCTCAAGTTGCTGCTCGATACCCCCCTGTCCAGACTGGCTATCGACAGCGCTAACAGGTTGAGAGCCATCATCGACAATCCCACCCTGGCAGTCACTCAGAGCGGCACATGGACAGTCACTCAAAGCGGTTCATGGACGCTAACTGCTGGCGGAGTCTTCCCAGTTGACCAGCGCTATGAAATGATACAGAGAGCCAATATCGAGTTCGCCGAGTGCCAGAGAGAAAGGTTCACATTCTCATAAGGAGCGGTTATGAAGATAAACGCAGAGCTTGAATTGATCGCTAAAGAGGAAGGAGCAAAAGGCATCTGGAACAAGCTCCTCAAGCTCATCACCAAGCGAGAGCCGTTTGAAGCCTATGGCTTCCGCATCGTCAGAGAGGACGGAGTGGAAATCATGGTGCAGGAGATCACGCCGCACCTCCCAGGTGCCGACCTTATGTCCAAGAAGGAAGCCGAGGCCATCGCCCAGGAGCTGCGAGCCTACTACCAAGCAATGGAGGATGAAGTATGACAGTAACTTTGAATCTTAAACAAGGCATTGACCTACCCGTCTATCAGTGGCTTAGGTTTCTACCCGTGATCTCAGCAACCGGGGCTTGCTGCATCTCAGACGAACGAGGCACAGACCGGTACATCTATATGCTGTTAAGCGCAGCTTCATTCTGGCGCTACGATACATGGACAGATTCCTGGCAGCAGCTAGCCAGCCCCCCAACCTGGGAGCTGCCTGGGGAACGGACGCAGCTATCTTCCACACCTGCTCAACCTACAACGTAGCTGGCAATGACGACTACATCTACCTCATAGGTAACAATGCCACTACCTGGTATCGCTACTCGTTCACCGGCAACGCCTGGAGTGCGATGTCACCAGCCTTGCCTGCTGCTGCCGGTGCTGGTTGTGCCATCATCTGGCCGTTCGGCTATAACACCGACAGGCTATACTATTTCCGTGGCACAGCATCAGCATCAGTCTATCACTTCACCATCTCCAGCCCAGCCTTTAGCAGCGATATTGCCTACCAGCCCAAGACGGAGACTTTCACCGCCGGCACATGCCACGCCTACGACAGCCTGAACCGCATCTACCTGGTTAAGGACGCCACCCACCGAGTCTACTATTATCAGCTTGACCAGGACAAAATGTACCCCGGCGGCGTCATACCCTACATTTCAGGAGCAGCCATAGTTGGAGACGGCTTTATTTACGTTAAGACACAAGACGGAGCCGAGTTTCTCTACTTCCGCAGGCACACCGGTCAGGAGTTCTGGCGATGGCTAATAGGATGGTTTTAGTATGACACTAACCGACATGAGAACCCTGGTCAGGCGAGACCTGAAGGACGAGGATAACTCTAACTATCGCTGGCAGGACAACGAGATTGACAGAGCTATCGCCAGAGCCGTAGCCGAGCTATCCCGCTATGTCCCCAGGGAGATGAAGGCTACCATCGCTACCACCGCCGGCAGCAGGGAGATAGCCATGACCTCCTTGACCGATAGAGTGAGCGTGGACAGGGTAGAGTTCCCAGTGGGAGAGACCCCCAGGAGCTTTCAGCGCTTCTCTGTCTATAGTGACATTATCACTTTCATAGGCGACGTCGAGGGAGACGGAAATAACTGCTATATCTACTGGGGTAAGGTCCACACTCTGGACGGCAGCACCGGCACCATCCCCAGCTACTTAGAGGATGTCTTAGCCCTGGGAGCTGCCGCTTATGCCGTGTTAGCCCAGACGCAGTATAGGACGGACACCGCCGGCTTTGGTGGGGAGCGAGCTGATACTGATTACCAGAGCTGGGGGACGGTCATACTCAAAGAGTTCAAAGCTCAGCTAAAGCGCTTCGGCAGAGGCCGCAAGCTCAAAATAAGTCAGTTCTATCAAGGAGACGACAATGAGTGATACACAAAAATCATCTCGAGACAAAATCGAACAAGGTCTACCCAGGCTAAAGGAAGGCTTGCCGCATCAGGCGTTCGCCATAGTGGGCGACAAAGACGACCCGGAGACATGGAAATTGCCGCATCACACTAAGGCCATCTTCCGCGCCATCCAGGGGAAGATTGGACACTATAGGACAACGGATTGGGAGCATCTGTCAGCAGCCGTGGCAGCCCTGAGTCGTGGCGGATTCCGCGGTAAGCGGGTAGATGCTACCGAGCAGCAAATCCTTGACGCTGCTAAGCACTTGGCCAGGCATTACTCCGAAAACGGCAAGCCGGTGCCCGATACCCTGGCAGCCCTGGTTGAATGACCCCCAAGTTTGGAATTTGGAATTTGGGATTTGTAGTTTAATAAGTGGGGGGTATGATTAGACCTATAATGAATTTGAGGGGCTTAAAATCGAAGCTAGTGAAGCCGTTTTACTTTACATAACCCTCAGCAGAGGTAAGCCCGAAGCTAAGGTTGACATAAAATGAAAAATAGTATAAGGAGAGTAAAATGTTAGGAAAATTCTTAGACGGCAAAAAGAAGTACAGTGCCTTTATTATCACTGTGTTGGCAACCATGATTCCCCTGTTCATTCAGGACCCCGAGGCGCAGAAGACCATTATGGACTATGTGCCATCGATAGCCGCAGCCCTGGCCGGCATCTTCTATATTCTGACTCAGGGCGGAATCGATAAGGAGACGGAGAAAGCCAAGACCGCCACAGCGCAGGCAGCCCTTGTTACGGCTAATGGCACTCAAAATGGCGGGTATCCCCAGCCAGTGCAGCCACAGGCGCAAAGCCAGCCTGTAGCTGAGTTGCCAACGCCTTTTGACCCTAAAGCCTTCCACGAAGATGTCCTGGCTACTGTCAAAGCCACATATACAGAGGTAAACCAGTGCACCCTCTTTTATAAGGCCAGGGATAAAGGTTCAGTGACAGACTGCCAGAATATATCCCAGGCAGTGGATTACTGGAATTATCTGGTTGATTTGGCAGTTGATGCTAAGGACTGGCTAAAGGAGGAGACCGCGAAGAAGAAAGGGGAGTGCGGCCGTAGCCCTGAGTATTATGTCTTCAACAGGGACTTCAATACCACCATCCGAGCTGCCAATGCCTTGACCGAGCTGGCCACCTCTAAAATCGACTGGAAAGCCAAGCTGGCGCCATTCAATAGGACGCTATACGGCGTGGGGACTCTAGCCGAGCAGCTGCTTAACCCCATCTGAAAATGATGGTTTTCGACTGGCTGGCAGTAGGGGGCATCGTGCTACTGGTAGGCGCAGCAGTTTACATAATCTTGTCGAGGCCGAAATGAGAAGTATCTCA
>JAPLHH010000180.1 GCA_026389735.1 Chloroflexota bacterium
GGTACGCGGTTAGAGTTGCATTTCGTTGGCTATGAGTTTCGTCAGCCTCCATACTCAGTTGACCAATGTCGCCAGCGGGATATTACTTATGCAGCTCCTCTCTATGTTAGAGCCAGGTTGAAAGTTAAAGAACCCAGGGAGGAGATTCCGGAGCAGGAAATATTCTTCGGTGACATCCCTATTATGACAGAGAAAGGCACCTTTATAATCAGTGGTGCGGAGAGGGTGGTGGTTAATCAGTTGCTTCGTTCCCCGGGTATTTATTTCAGCCTACACCAAGACTCAGCTAGTGGGCGCGAGCTATGTACTGCCAAGTTGATCCCTGAGCACGGTGCCTGGCTGGAGTTTGAAACGTCCAGCAGGGATGTGATTTTTGTAAAAGTAGATGGCAAGAGGAAGATCCCAGTGGCGATTTTGCTGCGTGCCATCGGCTATGACAACGATAGCGAACTGCTGGAGCTTTTCCGAGACGTGGAAACCTCGTCAGAGCATACATTCATACAATCTACAATGGAAAGAGAGCCTTCTGTCAGTACCAGAGAAAAAGCTCTAGTCGATATCTATAAGCGTTTGCGCCCTGGTGAGCCGCCTACTCATGAGAATGCTCAAACCCTTCTAAATAATCTTTTCTTCAATCCCAGACGTTATGACCTGGGTAGAGTTGGACGATATAAGCTCAACAATAGATTAGGTCTTGATATCGATGAGCATTGCCGCTGCCTAACCAAGGAAGATTTTATAGAAATAGTACGGCGCATTATCAAGGTCAATAATGGTAAGGAAGAACCCGATGACATTGATCATCTACGTAATCGGAGAGTACGGACGGCAGGGCACCTTATACAGAACCAGTTTCGCATCGGGTTGCTACGTTTAGAGCGGGCAATCAAGGAACGCATGAGCATTGTTGGCCCTGAAGCTGCTATCCCAGCTACTTTAATTAATAACCGCCCTATAGTTGCTGCTGTGAGAGAGTTTTTCGGGGGTTCACAACTCTCCCAATTCATGGACCAAACTAACCCATTGGCTGAACTGACTCATAAGCGTCGTCTCTCAGCAATGGGGCCGGGTGGGCTGTCCCGTGAGCGTGCTGGTTTTGATGTTCGCGATGTGCACCATTCTCATTACGGAAAAATCTGTCCTATAGAGACACCGGAAGGGCCAAATATCGGCCTTATCGGCTCTCTGGCTACTTATGCGTCAATTAATGACTATGGCTTTATACAGACACCTTACCGTAAGGTCATCCACGAGGTGCCTAATACTGTTGAAAACCTGATAAATAGAACAGTCTTGGAGGACATAACTGACTCAAAAGGGAATGTCATTGCTTCTAAAAGGACCCTGATTACTAAAGAGATTGCTAAAAAGATAGCCTCTTTGTCTTCTCAAACCATAAGAGTTGTTCCTTTCGTCTCTGAACAAATTGTCTATCTGACCGCTGACGAAGAAGAGCAATATGCGATTGCTCAGGCTAATGCTCTTCTTAACCAAAGAAACGAATTCATTGAGGATAGAATCGGTGTCATAAGAGGGGGCAAATATCTTAAGGAACCTGCAGATAAGACAGATTTCATGGATGTTTCACCGAAGCAAGTTTTTAGTGTCACTACTTCCCTTATACCTTTTCTTGAGCATGATGATGCTAATAGGGCTCTGATGGGGTCAAACATGCAGCGCCAGGCTGTGCCTCTACTTTGCCCCGAAGCCCCATTAATAGCCACTGGGATGGAAAAAGAAGTAGCTAAGTATAGTGGACAGGTTGTATTTGCCAGGGAGGATGGTGAAGTTGTTTCAGTTGACAGTACTCAAGTCACGATTGCTGAAGAGAATGGGAACGAGCATGTCTATCCGTTAATGAAATTTGTTCGAACTAATCAAGGAACTTGTGTCAATCAGCGTCCTGTAGTGTCAAAAGGCGATAAAGTTAAAAAGGAGCAAGTTATAGCCGATGGTTCAGCGACAGATTGTGGTGAACTTGCCTTAGGTCAAAATATCCTTTGCGCCTTTATGAGCTGGCGGGGATACAATTTTGAGGACGCAATTATCATTAGTGATAGAATGGTGAAAAACGATAGATTTACCTCAATCCACATTGAGAAGTATGAAATAGAGGCTCGCGAGACAAAACTGGGCACAGAGGAGATTACTAGAGATATACCTAATGTAGGGGAGGAGAGTCTGCGTGATTTGGATGAATCTGGCATCATTCGGATAGGTGCTGAAGTCGGTCCAGGGTCCATCTTAGTGGGCAAGATCAGTCCCAAAGGAGAGACCGAGTTAACTGCTGAGGAGAAACTGCTACGGGCGATCTTTGGTGAGAAGGCCCGTGAGGTAAAGGATGGCTCTTTGAGGGTGCCACATGGCGAATGTGGGAAGGTGATCGATGTCAGGGTTTTCTCTCGTGATAATCATAGTGATTTACCTGCGGGTGTTTATTGTCTAATACGGGTGTGGGTTGCGCAGAAACGGAAAATCTCTGTGGGAGACAAAATGGCTGGAAGACATGGTAACAAAGGCGTTATATCCTGTATCTTACCTGAGGGAGATATGCCTTTCCTGCCTGATGGTAGGCCAGTGGATATAATCCTTAATCCTATTGGTGTCCCGTCACGCATGAATATAGGGCAAATCCTAGAGACCCACTTAGGCTGGGCTGCTGAAACACTAGGTCTTAAAGTGCTCAATCCGATTTTTGATGGAGCTAATGATATTGACATTGAGGATGCTTTAGCTAGGGCATGGATAGTTCAGCAGGCAGGCGTAATTAACCGGGCAAGTCGAGGTGATTCTAAGACTGTTGAAATTAATCAGGCTAAGACTTGGCTTGCTGATAATGGTTATAACGCTGAGAAAGTATTCGATGATAGCTATCCTAGGGAGGCGAGGAGAGTTTGCCTTCGCTTATGGCTTGAAACCCTGGGTGTTAAGGTTTATGGACTTAGTGATGAGGAAGTAGAAGGGATTGTAGAAAAGGTTTACCTTGAACAGAGACAATCGCCGCCTATATTCGGTAAAGTTACTCTTCATGACGGGCGAACCGGCGAGCCGTTCGACCAACCGGTGACTGTAGGCAGTATTTACATGATGAAGCTAATTCACCTGGTTGAGGACAAGGTGCATGCTCGGTCTACTGGCCCTTATTCTCTAATCACACAGCAACCTCTTGGTGGAAAGGCTCAATTTGGTGGGCAACGATTTGGCGAGATGGAGGTATGGGCATTGGAAGCCTATGGTGCCAGTCATACGCTTCAGGAACTGCTCACTGTTAAGTCAGACGATGTAGCCGGTCGAGCCAAAGCTTATGAGTCCCTTGTTAAAGGTGAAGATATATTTCAACCGGGCGTCCCTGAATCCTTTAAGGTTCTTTTTATGGAATTACGTAGCTTATGTCTAGCCGTTGAGCTACTTAATGAAGAGGAGGAAATGGTAAGTTTCCTGGAGGAGAGGAAGAAAATTGGGACTAAGCTCAAAGGTTTGAGCTAAAGGAGACAGATGGCTGAGGTTAATGATTTTAATGCTGTCCGTATTTCACTGGCTTCGCCAGAGCAAATTAAAAGCTGGTCCTATGGCGAGGTAACTGAACCTGAGACAATTAATTATCGAACCCTAAAACCGGAGAAAGACGGACTTTTCTGTGAAAGAATCTTCGGACCAACTAAGAATTATGAGTGTTACTGCGGGAAGTATAAGAAGAT
>JAPLHH010000298.1 GCA_026389735.1 Chloroflexota bacterium
GGGCTTGGCTGACATCGCTGGCAATGATGTCTCCTGGTTTAGCCACCCCTTTTGCCAGCAGGCTCTTAACTATGGCCTCCCCCATCATGCCGCCGCCGATAAAACTTATCTTCATTGCTGTCTCCTCTCGCCGAAAATAGCGCGACCTATCCTTATCATGGTCGCCCCCTCCTCAACCGCAACCTCAAAATCATCTGTCATACCCATAGACAGATGCTCTAACCCTAATGAATCCCGAAGCTCCCGCAGCTTGCGAAACACAGGCCTGACCTCCTCCGGGTCAGCCACAAACGGAGCCACAGTCATCAGCCCAAGCACCTTCAGATTAGGTAACTGCTTTATCGCTTTTACTGCCGCTTCAGTCTCTCCTACGGAGAAGCCACCCTTGGTCGCTTCCCCGGAAACATTGACCTCAAGCAAAACAGGCAGTGGCTTTTCCACCCGCCGACTCAAAACCTCAGCCAGCTTTATGGAATCGACGCTGTGAATTATGTCAAATAACTCGACGGCTGTCTTAGCCTTATTGCTCTGGAGGTGCCCCACCATATGCCAGGTAACATCCGGCTTCAGGTCTGCAAGCTGCGCTATCTTCCCCTCTCCCTACTGTACTCGATTTTCGCCGAAATTTCTTATACCCGAGCCGAAAGCCGCCCTTATCGCCGGAACCTCAACCCCCTTAGTAATTGCCACCAGTGTTATCTCGCCAGGCGACCTGTGGCTTCGCTCACAAGCCTGTGCAATTCTCCTGTTTACGTCTCGAACGTTCGCCTCTATATCCACCGCCCACTATTCTAACACGCCAGAGAGCTACTTTTCGATGCCATAACCTTAAACACATGAGTGAATACACCCCTATCCTTCCGATGTTGTAGGGATAGACCTTTAGGTCTGTCCGCTTTGGACAGGTCTAAAGACCTGTCCCTACATTTATTTTTTTGTCATTGCGAGCGAAGCGTGGCAATCTCACGGCTTTCTGAATCTCACCGTATAGTTGAAGAAATTCCCCGATACCTTGTCCGCCGCAAAACCGGCTTCACTGCCCAGCTTCACAGTGGTAGACTTCCAGGGATAATCCGGGTCAGGAAACAATTCCGTCACTGCCAGAAGGCCGCCCGACTTCAATACCCTATTCACTTGCTGCAAAACCCTGTTCCTGTCCGGTATCTCCTGAAGAACAGTCACCATATTCACCAAATCCAGAGAGTTATCATCAAACGGCAGCTCATAGGCATTGCCCTCAATTAGCTTGATATTCTTAATATCCTTGTTCTCAGGCTTGGACAACTTATTCTCAAGCTGCTTCAACATATCAGCCTGTATATCCAGCGCATAGACCTTACCTTTCTCGCCAACCGCGCGAGCAATGAAAGTGGTAAAAGCCCCGCTGCCGCAGCCGAGGTCCAGGACATGCATGCCCTTCTTTATCCCGCTGCGTTCTATCAACTGTTCCGGCGGCTGTATTCTTCTCCTGTAACCACTATCCAGTAAACGCCCGATAAACGCCGGCGCCGGAAAATGCACCAGCTTCCTGACTATTTTGGCCAAAGTAACCCACAGGATAGGAAACGCCAGGATGCACAGTATGACTATAAATACGATTTTCATCGCCATAATTACCTCTTTAGAGACACATCATAAAGAATCTATCCTATAACCATCTTCATCGTAGTTTTTACCTATTGTGCTATTAAGCTTCCTATAAAACTCTACGATTTCCTTTTCCATCTCTCCCTTCTTTGGAATCACAGCCATTATATTGCACCAACCATTTCCTCCATCCCAATACACAACATCTACATTGATTCCGCTTGCTCTCCACGCCCTTTCGCCATACTCAGAGGCTCGGCCATGATACCCTTTACATCCTACGGCCACCGACAAGATATCACTTTCTACTTCCATAATTTTAATCCCCCGCACTAAATATTAGTAAGCTGGAAAATTGATTTCAAATCATCTAAAGAATGCTTCTGCATCCTATCCATTGTGCCAAATGAGTAGGCAAAACACTTTATCCCTTCAGTTTCAGATTCTTGTTGAATCTTTCTAGGAAAATCTTTAGCTATTAAAATTCCTCCCAAGCATTCACTTCCCATTTGATTTAGATAATTCTCAAGCTGCACGATGTCTTGAGGTCGAGTCTTACCTGTCTTAACCTCTACAATGACCTTTCTGGAATAGCCCGTAGGTACACGATCTTTGATAAGGAGATCTATATGCCCCTCAGGCAAGGCCTTTTCACCGAGAACTTCAAAATCCTCTACTCTAAGATTATTTAAACCGGCAGAATCAAAAAGAGCCTGAAGGTTCGAGTTTTGAGACAACCACTGTCTGATCAAAGATTGGAGAACAAACTCCTGAAAATAAAAAACCTCTGGAGATAAGACTAAGCTTTTGTTCCAGGTGAGCTTCGGAGAAAAAGTTTCATACCTAGCAAGGGACAGTTTTTCAACAGGCCGTTTATAAAGGGCCCCCATTTGAGATACTGATTGAAGAGTAGTCTGATCTGCTTGAAAATGTGTCTTCCTATATCCGCCTCTCAGAAGGAGGTTCTCTGCTACATAGGCGAACTCAGGTTTAACCATAGCCTCCTCAAACTCACGTACAGGTTCGAGATTAAGGCGAAAGGGGAAGCAATATGTCTTGCCTGACATTTTAAATGTAATCGGAGGCCAAGGCGGAAGCTCACTAGCATTCTTAAATGCCGCTTTTTTAACAACCTTATATAGATTGAATACCTTGGCACCATAAAGAAATGAAACGTAGTCATTTTCTTGTATATCGCTATAAGTCCATAATCCGTTTATGCTATTTGTAAAACCGGCAAGAGCATACCTAATACACAAATCTAAGTTTGTTCGGTTTGAGACCGAGATCAAAAAATATGACATTTCAAAGCACCTCTTAACCACTCCACACTTAAAGCGACCATGCTTCACGAAAGCAATAAAGCACTACCCCACCACTATATTAACCAGCCGCTGCGGGACGTAGATAATCTTGGCGACCTTGTTGTCTTTGACATAGGCTTTTATCCGCTCACTACTTAAAGCTAGCTCTTTGGCTTCGGCTTCGGTGATAGATACCGGCACGGTAACTCTGTCCCGCACTTTGCCGTTGACCTGAATGACCAGCGTGACCTCTTCTTCCTTAGCCATCTCCTCATCCCACTTGGGCCAGGACTGATTGTGAATGCTGTAAGGATGACCAGTCCTTTCCCATAGCTCCTCGGTAAGATGCGGTGCCGTCGGCGCCAGAAGCAGCAGCAGGTCGGTTATAGCCTCATTCCACAAAGAAACCGATGCCGTGCCACCCTCCTGCACCTTGCCCAGATAGTTGGTTAACTCCATCAGCGCCGCCAGCATGGTATTGAAGCGGAAGCGCTCCATGTCATTGGTCACCCTTTTGATGGTCTGATGAATGAGGCGGCTCAGCTCTTTCTCTGCATCAGGGTCAACCTTTTTCTCCGCATAGCCGGCTATCACCAGGTTCCAGAGACGATTGACCCAGCGGCTCATGCCCACAATGCCCTGGTCGCTCCACTCACCACCCAGCTCCCAGGGGCCGATAAACATAAGATAAGCTCGAACGGCATCAGCCCCAATATCAGAGACATAGACATCGGGCGTGACTACATTGCCCCGGGACTTGCTCATCTTGTCGCCCTGGTAAATAATCGTCCCCTGATTGAACAGCTTTATAAAGGGCTCGCCGAAATCAACCAGCCCCATATCTCTAATCGCCTTGATGAAGAAGCGGGAATAAAGAAGGTGCATGACAGCATGTTCAGCACCGCCGGTATATAAGTCCACCGGCATCCAGTGCTTCAACTTAGCCTTATCAAAGGGATGTTTATCCACATCGGGACTCGTATAACGCAGGAAATACCACGAGGAGCACATGAAGGTGTCCATGGTATCGGTCTCTCGCTTCGCTGGCGAGGAACACTTGGGGCAGGTGGTATTAACGAAAGATTCACAGTATTTAAGCGGCGACTCGCCGGTGGGCCTGAATTCGGCGTCGGGAGGCAGCA
>JAPLHH010000209.1 GCA_026389735.1 Chloroflexota bacterium
TCAAAAGTAGTAATTGCCACTACAGGTTTTCCCTGAACAATAAAGTCCACTCATAAAAATCCATGACATTCATAGGCATCTCAGGTAAACTTGATAAATTCATATACCATGTCCAATCATAAAGATGGTTAGCATAATCCAGCAGTACCAAACACCCCTCAGTAGTGCCAATGGAATCAAACATGGCAGAGGCCAATGCCCAATCAGCCACAGTCATATACCGGAACGGCAGATTTACCTCAACATACTTTGACCTCTTTAGTGAAGAGGGCACACCCCCGTCCGAATATATAACTGTAGACGGGTCTACCTTCCGTTGTGACCACCCTTGTGAACAGTCTCTGGAGAATTCCAATGGGGTGCCCAGCATCACATACCCTATTTGAATATAGCCAAAGGTATTATCCACGTCTAAAACACTCACCTTCCAATAACGAAAAGTGTTGGCACTACCCACATAAAAGATGTTCCCGGCAGCATAGGATAGAGTGATGTCTGTGGATGAAGTGAATATGCTGCTATCCGACCCCTTCAGGGTAATAACAGCAGTAGGAGAAAAATTATGATTTAGAAGTGCAATGGTGGTACAGGTTTTAGCAGTTAGCAAATCCACACAAAGGTATTGCTCAGAATCAGAGGAGGCTACACCGGATCTCCACGGGTATGTCCTCCAAATGTGCTGAGACGCTTCCGCAGGAAAACTCACTTGCTCCGAGGATGGGTCATAAATAGTCCCGGAACGCCACAAATTATCCCAGAGGAAATTTACCTTTGCCACGAGTAACCCCCAAACTTCGACATGTCGAAACTGCACATACTGTCTAAAAAGTTCGACATGTCGAAACCCATCTTAACACCAAACTTCGACATGTCGAAACTCCTAGCTTGCGGATGAAATGTTCCTAACCCCGATATCCAAGGAGCCATTCTTCAACCCTCTTGCGACCACTTCCAGTACCACGTTGGATATCTTATTCTGACCTATCGTAATTGGTATCACGATAGGTTGAACTGTAACCGGATGCTGTGGCTGATCAACATTCTGTTTCTGGGGTTGTGGGAATTTAATAACATTTGAATTGTTATACTCACTACGAAGATTCGCGGAAGCCGCTGCCGGTACTACCATCTCACCTTTGTGTAAATTGGCAACAAAGTTGTCTCTAGGCACTTCCCATAGCCCCTCTGCAAACCCAACAGTCTTCATTAACGCTTTGAATGGGGTGGAATACCATTTTTTATAGACATCCTCATTTTTATGGATCACACCTAAGACACCCTGCATGAATCGGATTGCCATGTTCTGTCCTGGAAATGCAGAATCCAGAGGACCTCTGATTCTGGAAAACAGATTGACCAGATCATTTTGGTATAAGCTAAAGTCCGCTTGAGGCACAGCACCTTGCAGATTTTCAAAAATAGTCTGATAAGACCCCAATTGGTTCATCTCCAACGATATGCCACTCAACGTTTCAAGCAATTGAGTAAACGGGTTCAACACACCGGGCAGTATAGTCTCAAACTCTGCTTGGAAACCCCTTACCGTATCCAGTATGCTCCCAAAATCAGTTCCTGTCTTAGCCATTAATGAAACACTGCGCTGTGCGCTAGCAGCGTATGCCGCTGCATTACCCGGGGTAATCGTACCCATATCAATACCGGAAGATATTGCTTCCACCAAAGCGGAAGCGGCGTTTGTGATCTTCTCTATTTTCTCTCGTAGCTTGTCTGCATTTTTCCCCATCAGTTCAAATGCTTTGGATGACACCACCCCTAGATTCTTAAATCCTTCCGCAGTGCTGGTTACAGGGTCTTCCACTTGAAGTTTGAGTCTGGCACCTATTGCAGCAAACTCAGCAGAGAGTGTTCCACCGGAAGCCTTTATCGCATCACTGGTAATGACCCAAGCCTTATACAGTTCATCCGGTGTTAATAACCCGGAAGCATAAACTGTGTTCCAACTGGTAATGGAATCTGCCGCAATCTTTTCCAGTTCCGCTTTTGTTTTAACCCCAAATAAGCCCAACGCAGTATCCATAGCCTCGCCAAGCCCACTGGATAACCCCAATCCCATCGCCTGTCCAATGGCTAGAAATTCAGCAGAGAGAGTTCCACCGGAAGCTATTATCGCATCCGCTGTAGCCTGCCACGCCGTCTTCAACCCATCAGTAGTGGCAAGCCCACTGTTCTTGATATCATAAAAATAAGCAAGGGATTTAGCGGCCACGGCTTCCAGTTCCACTTTTGTTGAGATTCCAAAATAGCTCCATGCAGTTTCAAGTTCCCCCACCGCATCAGTAACATTGGTGAGATTCCTTATCAGGTCATCCTCAAACTCATCCCCCAAATCCCTTACTGAGCTAATTGCAGAATACACACCGGAGCCCTTAAACGCCCTTTCCAGTTTCTTTACTTCCGTCTGATTGGACTTCAACCCCCTGTCCAAATTCTTTGAGAAGATAGTAGCAATAACGCCTGTTTTCTGAATAGCAGTGTATACACCGGAACCCTTGAACGCCTCTTCAAGTTCAACCACTTTCCCTATTATTTCCTTTAACCATGCTAACATCAGAGTTCTGAATTTACCACCCTCTTTTGTGGTATCAGTGACAGCTGTCTTAGCATCCTTCACAGCAAGTGTAAAAGCACCCTGCACTTTAGTAGTTTTGGTAATGGATGTGTTCGTATTGTCCACAGCAAGAGTCAAATCATCTTGTGCGGCAATGGCATCTTTAATGGGGTCAGAAATCCCTGGCCTCGCCCCTCCAATACCACCAGGCGCTTTGCCCAAATTCTTAAAATCCGCAGCAGATTGGTTTAGTTGATTAACAACATTTTGCTGTGCATTAATAGCCGCCTGTAACGCTGCGGGAACTGTCCCTGTCAAGGCTAAAATTATAGCTTTGAACGCTTCCAACATCCCTAGTTGAGCAATTGCCTCATTCTTTGCTTGTTGCTCCTGTTGCTTCTTCTGCTTCTCATATTCGTTGTAATACCTCTGCAACCAAGCAGGGACGGTCTTACCCTCTTTTATGTACTGGTTGTATAGTTGAACAAATGTATCTCCGTACTGCCCAACTATGTCCTTCATGGTCATCCCAGCATTTCGCATTTGATTCACTAGAGCCTTAATTCTCTCTTCCCAGTGCGCCGCATCAGTATCGGTACCCTTCGCCCCAAAAGCCTTCTTTCCAAGCCCCTGCATTAGCAGATTGATTTGACCCAATAGGGCAGCGGCCTTTTGCAACTTCTCCTGCTGCTTGTAGAACTTCTCAAATGTGGCCCATAGCGGGCCACCAAGTACCTCTTTGAGACGCACTATCTCATTGAAGATTTCAGGGGGAAGCTTTAGTTTTATAAGTGCAGCTTCCGCACCCTCAACACCCTTCATGAAATCTTCAATGGCTTTCTTCTGTACGTCAGTAAATGTGAAACCAAACCCACCTATGGATTTTCCACTCGCATCAATAGCACTCTTTGACCTTCCCATACGGGTATAGAAATCATCCAGTATTTTCAACTGTGCCGTTTTGAATGTCTCGTACATGGATTGTGTTGCTTGCCAAACTTCAGCAGCGGTGGCACCCGCCTTCTTCATGGCTTCGATATAGAACATAGCCATGTTGATGCTCTCAGCAAAATTCTTGCTGTTGATCTTGCCCTGATTCCCCAACTCCGTGAAGTATCCCACAACGCCTGTCATAACGCCCTTAATGATGGCAGCATTTCTTTTAAGCTCTTGGTAATCCTTCAACAACTTTTTGAATATTGGAAATTCAGTCATCCCCAACTGCCGCATGAGCTCAATCTGGGCTTTAAGCCCTGCCCCCAAAGCAGCCCAAGTTTCAGTAGTACCCTTACCCAACGTATAGTACGTCTCCAACGCCTGCATGGAATACTTTGCCGCTACAAGCAAAGCTTCAGTCAGCCCAGTTCCAGACACCACCTCTTTAATTTTAGCGGTGATTTCCGTTATGGAGTAACCCATCCCCTCCAACGCCTTGCGGAGTTCCAGTATGTCCTTCTTAATGAGATTAAAAACTTCCGCAAACGCCTGCTGCATGTTCTTAGCCATGATTGCAAAGCTGGAGCCCTTACTGATGGAGTCAATAGCTGTCATTAAGTTTTTCAAATTATCGGCAATTGTCTTCCCTATCTTCTCAGGGGCCGCCTGCATGATCAGCCACTTTCCAAGATCCACCAGCTTGTTACGTGCATCCAGAACCTTCATGCCGACAGTATCAAATGCCACACCTAATTTTGCGGCCCATGATGCCCATGCAGCCAAGTCAGCAGAAATAATGCCACCATTCCATTTTGACTGCACATTCATAAGCTCTTGCAGCATAGGCTGCATTTCCAATGCGGCTTGTGAAAGAGTCATGCCCAACTCATTGACCAATACACTTAGGCCATCTTTCAAACGATCCCCATATCGCTTGATCATCTCATTCACAGCATCTAGGGTATTTTCAGAAGGGGTAATTCCTAAAGATATTTCTTTTGAGACGTGGTCCAAGAACATTTTCAGTTCGGCCTTAAAATACTCCATTTGGACTGCTGGAATATAAAGCCCTATAGGGATCTTATTCTCCAATGCGCTTCTCCCCTCTTTGGTACTTGGGTCAAGACCAAAGTAAGCTGCAATGATCCCTAGAGCTTTTTCATTTAGCTTTAAGTCATTAAATACGCTGAACACCCCGCCTATTTTTGCAGCAAGTTCAGACTCAATACGTTCCCATATTGTCGGTTGCCTAAACGCATCGTACAACGCCTTGCCTATCCCCCAAGCCATCAAAGCTATCGCCGCTATGTATGGGGCATATGTAGCCAGACTAGAAAACACAGACGTTATTCCAGCCCATAGTGCGCTTCCCCCAGCAGCTGTAGCAGCTGTCATTGCTGCCGTAACACCAGAGGTAAGGTGTTTTTTAAACGCCCCCATCCCTAAATCAGCCAGTTGCCCAAGCAACCCCTTGCCAAAATTAGCGAGTGCCTCTCCAAGAGTCTTTGTACCATTTAACAAATCAGAAATGAGCGTGGAAAACATCATCTCAATGCCCATCCACAACTCTCCAATGATCCCCAGGGCCAACTCCCCAAAACTCTTAAAATTATCCCCTAGGCTGGAAATACCTCCGTTGAACACATCAATAAACCGTTCAGCCCTTATGCCGATATCAGTAATCTCTTTATCTACCCCAGAAAACGCGAGCAGATCCTCAAGAAGAGCTTGCTGCGACCGATACTTAGCATTTTGCTCATCTACCTTTTTACCTTCGAGGTCACGTGATTCTGCCACTCTCTTTAACGCCTCATCAGTCCGGTCCCAAAGAATAAGCTGCCCGGTCAGCCCCTCAGTGCCCAACGCAGTTAGTAAGGCTAATTCCTTTGCATTTATTACCTTCAATGCAGCGTCCCGCTTCTCCAATGACATAGTAGCAATTACAATATCACGCTGCTCCTGCATAGACTTCTTAATGTCTTCATTCCTCTCTGCAATCTTCCCCCACCACTCATCAATCGACTCTTCTGATTTTTGAATAACTTCTGCCTTTTGCATGTCGTAGTATCTCGCCCACTCAGCAGAGACTTCCGCAATGTAAGCGCCAATATCCTCTATTTGTCTCTCCAAAGACAACTGGTTATCCTCAACACGCCTTTTATTTTCACGCAGTGCTATTTCTGTAACAGTCATCTCAGACGTTTCAAGCAAATCCTCTTTTTGTCTTGCCAAGTCACGAGCAATATCAAACGCCTCACGCTCCCGGCCAACTGACTCTTTTTCCATTTTATCTACAAGGGCGGCAACACGGGCATCTGCCGCTTGCTTCTGATTAATGGAGAATTTTTGCATACTGTCAGAAGCCTCTGAATACTTTTTGCCCAAGTCACCTATTTGCCCCTTCAATTTGCCGTATACATCATTCAGTGTCTCAACACGCTTGGCCTCTTCTTTTACCGCATCAGCAGCGGCTTTCGCCATCTCTTCCCGCTTCTTCAAGAATGCGGAAAGGTCCCCCTCATCAATACCCTGGGCCTTAGCGTAACTCTCCAAATACTTTTCAATCTCACCGCCAGGACCAGCCCCCTTCTCGGCTGAAGCGACCGCCTTACGAAAATCAACCCATTTTTCTTTTGTGCTGGTAAACATCTCAGAAATAGTTTTTGTCTGCGTTGCAGCAGCAGTTCCAACAGCCTTTATAGCTGCGGCACTGGCGGCCAGTTCCGCATTTCTAGCCGCAGTCATAGCTTCAGTTCTAATCTTTTCTACTAAGGCACTCTTCTCAGTAAAATCTCGTTCTATCGCATCCCATTCACTTGTGATATTAGTTCGAGTTAGCCCTGCGTCCCTATGCCTAACTAAATACTCATTATATTTTTTCAAGTCAAAGGAAGGGTGCTTTATCAACAGCGTTGCGTCTTCTTGATCCTTGGCTATCTGCTCTTCGGTTTTCCTTTTCCCATTTGCATACTTAACCAACAAGCTGTCCAATTGTAGATAAAAATATGCAGTCTGATTTATCATGTTGGTTTGAAACGCCTCTTTTTGGGCAAGCCTGCGTCTTTGATCCTCTGCTTCCTGAGCGGCAATGTCAAACTCTTTTCCACCAGACGCCGTCCATACAGCAACAGTCCCTATTAAGGAAGGGTTTAACCCGCCACTCCCAAAAGCAACAGCAATATACTCAATAAGCCGCAGAAGTTTGGACTTCCAGTTATCAGTCTCAACTTCCATCTCTTTCACACGGCCAATATAAAAGTCGGAAAACTCCCTTAGACTGATTTTAGACAACCCCAACTTGGCATCTATGCCAGCCACCGTTCTCAACGCTTCTTCCTTGGACATCCCAACATCGTTCATTGTCTTCTGGAGTATAGCAAGCTCCCTTGTATACTCTGCAACCCCAATTCGCCCCTGTTCGTATTCTACCAAGAGGGCTTTCATTTGAGCTGTAATTGAGTCAATCTGAACTACAGCCTCCTTAGCACCCTCAAACTGCTTAACCAAATCAGGGTATTTATAACTGGCTAATATGTAAGCGTGCTCTTTAAGCGTCTTTCCAAGTGAACGCAGGGTAGCAGTGGCAACTTTTACATCCTCCGTCATTTTACCTATCGCCTTCAAATCAGCGGAGTCCTGTGCCTTAGCTATCTCATTAAGTATTAACAGAGCACTAGCAATCAAAATCGCAATACCAGTAAAGGTTGTAAAGAGTGCTGTGATGCCTGTACGTATAAATGTAAGTGCCTCGCCAAACCCGGCAGTAAAACTTTTCATGGTCATACCGGTAAGAGTTATGTTTTTGCCCAGCACAGCCCAGAATTTGGTGATGATGGATGTTTCAGCAATGGCAAGTTGAGCCGCCTTTAACTCAGATGCTACTTTAGTAAGCTTAGCAGCTGCTAAAGCAGTCGCGTGCAAGTTGACTACTGCCACTGCCGCAGCAGTAGCCCCCTGTGCAAAAGACAACGCCCAAGCAACACCCACAGCTATGAGAATTGGTTTAAGTGCTCCTAACTTATCTATAAACTGAACCACTGCCGCCACCAGAGTCAACACAGCGGCAGTTGCCTTCCCCAGCATGGCAATGATATCCAATATCGGGGGGCCTAACGCTTTCACTACCGGAATAGCCAATGAGAAAGCTGCCATCAGGGACTCGCCTATGGCAGTGATAGCTTCTCTAAAAGACCTATCAGTTCCAACAAACTCGAACGCGTCCCCCAAAGTCTCATAAATTTTAACAGCAATGGGCTCCAGTTGTGCTCCCAAATCCTGCAACGCGGTGATCATATTACCCTTGAATCGCATCGCCTGCCCAGAAAGGGTGCCATATGCAATAGCCAAACTCCCCACAGAAGCCTCAGAGTCCTTCATGAAACCTATGTAAGCTGCTTGCCATTTTTCAGATTCAGTCATCTCCAAGCGGGATATGCCCATCTGCTTTGCATACTCAGCATACATGTTGGCAAGGTTTCGAGTAATACCGGCAGCGTCTGCCTGAATGGACAAATCGTTACGGATACCTTCTGTAGTAGCTACTACCGCTTCACCCAACTCATAATGCGCCTGTCTGTTAAAGACAGCCTGCTCCTTCAGCCTCTTTAAGAAAACAATAATCTCTTCAGTCTTAGCCCCTTTAAGAAGTAAGTTACGCATAGCCATGGCTGCCTCACCGACAGTCATCATCCCGTCCGCAGCTAGATCCTTAGCAGCATTCATTAACACCTTAAAATCCTGCCCAGTCTTCTTCGCTATCATGGACGTGCCCATCATGGCATTCTGCATGTAGATGTACTGATCAACAGCCTTCTTCCCCCAAGCCACT